>NZ_LFHY01000029.1:0-3040 GCF_001660175.1 Escherichia sp. B1147 | reverse complement strand
CAAGCTGATATTGTCGTCTCTTCGCCAAAACATCTTCGGCGTTGTAAGGTTAAGCCTCACGGTTCATTAGTACCGGTTAGCTCAACGCATCGCTGCGCTTACACACCCGGCCTATCAACGTCGTCGTCTTCAACGTTCCTTCAGGACTCTCAAGGAGTCAGGGAGAACTCATCTCGGGGCAAGTTTCGTGCTTAGATGCTTTCAGCACTTATCTCTTCCGCATTTAGCTACCGGGCAGTGCCATTGGCATGACAACCCGAACACCAGTGATGCGTCCACTCCGGTCCTCTCGTACTAGGAGCAGCCCCCCTCAATTCTCCAGCGCCCACGGCAGATAGGGACCGAACTGTCTCACGACGTTCTAAACCCAGCTCGCGTACCACTTTAAATGGCGAACAGCCATACCCTTGGGACCTACTTCAGCCCCAGGATGTGATGAGCCGACATCGAGGTGCCAAACACCGCCGTCGATATGAACTCTTGGGCGGTATCAGCCTGTTATCCCCGGAGTACCTTTTATCCGTTGAGCGATGGCCCTTCCATTCAGAACCACCGGATCACTATGACCTGCTTTCGCACCTGCTCGCGCCGTCACGCTCGCAGTCAAGCTGGCTTATGCCATTGCACTAACCTCCTGATGTCCGACCAGGATTAGCCAACCTTCGTGCTCCTCCGTTACTCTTTAGGAGGAGACCGCCCCAGTCAAACTACCCACCAGACACTGTCCGCAACCCGGATTACGGGTCTACGTTAGAACATCAAACATTAAAGGGTGGTATTTCAAGGTCGGCTCCATGCAGACTGGCGTCCACACTTCAAAGCCTCCCACCTATCCTACACATCAAGGCTCAATGTTCAGTGTCAAGCTATAGTAAAGGTTCACGGGGTCTTTCCGTCTTGCCGCGGGTACACTGCATCTTCACAGCGAGTTCAATTTCACTGAGTCTCGGGTGGAGACAGCCTGGCCATCATTACGCCATTCGTGCAGGTCGGAACTTACCCGACAAGGAATTTCGCTACCTTAGGACCGTTATAGTTACGGCCGCCGTTTACCGGGGCTTCGATCAAGAGCTTCGCTTGCGCTGACCCCATCAATTAACCTTCCGGCACCGGGCAGGCGTCACACCGTATACGTCCACTTTCGTGTTTGCACAGTGCTGTGTTTTTAATAAACAGTTGCAGCCAGCTGGTATCTTCGACTGATTTCAGCTCCACGAGCAAGTCGCTTCACCTACATATCAGCGTGCCTTCTCCCGAAGTTACGGCACCATTTTGCCTAGTTCCTTCACCCGAGTTCTCTCAAGCGCCTTGGTATTCTCTACCTGACCACCTGTGTCGGTTTGGGGTACGATTTGATGTTACCTGATGCTTAGAGGCTTTTCCTGGAAGCAGGGCATTTGTCGCTTCAGCACCGTAGTGCCTCGTCATCACGCCTCAGCCTTGATTTTCCGGATTTGCCTGGAAAACCAGCCTACACGCTTAAACCGGGACAACCGTCGCCCGGCCAACATAGCCTTCTCCGTCCCCCCTTCGCAGTAACACCAAGTACAGGAATATTAACCTGTTTCCCATCGACTACGCCTTTCGGCCTCGCCTTAGGGGTCGACTCACCCTGCCCCGATTAACGTTGGACAGGAACCCTTGGTCTTCCGGCGAGCGGGCTTTTCACCCGCTTTATCGTTACTTATGTCAGCATTCGCACTTCTGATACCTCCAGCATGCCTCACAGCACACCTTCAACGGCTTACAGAACGCTCCCCTACCCAACAACACATAGTGTCGCTGCCGCAGCTTCGGTGCATGGTTTAGCCCCGTTACATCTTCCGCGCAGGCCGACTCGACCAGTGAGCTATTACGCTTTCTTTAAATGATGGCTGCTTCTAAGCCAACATCCTGGCTGTCTGGGCCTTCCCACATCGTTTCCCACTTAACCATGACTTTGGGACCTTAGCTGGCGGTCTGGGTTGTTTCCCTCTTCACGACGGACGTTAGCACCCGCCGTGTGTCTCCCGTGATAACATTCTCCGGTATTCGCAGTTTGCATCGGGTTGGTAAGTCGGGATGACCCCCTTGCCGAAACAGTGCTCTACCCCCGGAGATGAATTCACGAGGCGCTACCTAAATAGCTTTCGGGGAGAACCAGCTATCTCCCGGTTTGATTGGCCTTTCACCCCCAGCCACAGGTCATCCGCTAATTTTTCAACATTAGTCGGTTCGGTCCTCCAGTTAGTGTTACCCAACCTTCAACCTGCCCATGGCTAGATCACCGGGTTTCGGGTCTATACCCTGCAACTTAACGCCCAGTTAAGACTCGGTTTCCCTCCGGCTCCCCTATTCGGTTAACCTTGCTACAGAATATAAGTCGCTGACCCATTATACAAAAGGTACGCAGTCACCCCATAAAGAGGCTCCCACTGCTTGTACGTACACGGTTTCAGGTTCTTTTTCACTCCCCTCGCCGGGGTTCTTTTCGCCTTTCCCTCACGGTACTGGTTCACTATCGGTCAGTCAGGAGTATTTAGCCTTGGAGGATGGTCCCCCCATATTCAGACAGGATACCACGTGTCCCGCCCTACTCTTCGAGCTCACAGCATGTGCATTTTTGTGTACGGGGCTGTCACCCTGTATCGCACGCCTTTCCAGACGCTTCCACTAACACACACACTGATTCAGGCTCTGGGCTGCTCCCCGTTCGCTCGCCGCTACTGGGGGAATCTCGGTTGATTTCTTTTCCTCGGGGTACTTAGATGTTTCAGTTCCCCCGGTTCGCCTCATTAACCTATGGATTCAGTTAATGATAGTGTGACGAATCACACTGGGTTTCCCCATTCGGAAATCGCCGGTTATAACGGTTCATATCACCTTACCGACGCTTATCGCAGATTAGCACGTCCTTCATCGCCTCTGACTGCCAGGGCATCCACCGTGTACGCTTAGTCGCTTAACCTCACAACCCGAAGATGTTTCTTTCGATTCATCATCGTGTTGCGAAAATTTGAGAGACTCACGAACAACTTTCGTTGTTCAGTGTTTCAATTTT
>NZ_LFHY01000028.1:0-28624 GCF_001660175.1 Escherichia sp. B1147 | reverse complement strand
GAATCAGAACGATTGTTCTGGAAAAACTCTAAAGCTGTGGCCAGTTTTTGTTGACCACTACATCTGCCTGATGCTCCACTTGAAGACATCACCACAAAAGAAATTGCGGCAATGCTCAATGGATACATAGACGAGGGCAAGGCGGCGTCAGCCAAGTTAATCAGATCAACACTGAGCGATGCATTCCGAGAGGCAATAGCTGAAGGCCATATAACAACAAACCCGGTCGCTGCCACTCGCGCAGCAAAATCAGAGGTAAGGAGATCAAGACTTACGGCTGACGAATACCTGAAAATTTATCAAGCAGCAGAATCATCACCATGTTGGCTCAGACTTGCAATGGAACTGGCTGTTGTTACCGGGCAGCGAGTTGGTGATTTATGCGAAATGAAGTGGTCTGATATCGTAGATGGCTATCTTTATGTCGAGCAAAGCAAAACCGGCGTAAAAATTGCCATCCCAACAACATTGCATGTTGATGCTCTTGGGATATCAATGAAGGAAACACTTGATAAATGCAAAGAGATTCTTGGCGGAGAAACCATAATTGCATCTACTCGTCGTGAACCGCTTTCATCCGGCACAGTATCAAGGTATTTTATGCGCGCACGAAAAGCATCAGGTCTTTCCTTCGAAGGGGATCCGCCTACCTTTCACGAGTTGCGCAGTTTGTCTGCAAGACTCTATGAGAAGCAGATAAGCGATAAATTTGCTCAACATCTTCTCGGGCATAAGTCGGACACCATGGCATCACAGTATCGTGATGACAGAGGCAGGGAGTGGGACAAAATTGAAATCAAATAATGATTTTATTTTGACTGATAGTGACCTGTTCGTTGCAACAAATTGATAAGCAATGCTTTTTTATAATGCCAACTTAGTATAAAAAAGCAGGCTTCAACGGATTCATTTTCTTTCCATTTCAAAGCCCGGAGCAACCTGTGAACACATTTTCAGTTTCCCGTCTGGCGCTGGCACTGGCTTTTGGCGTGACGCTGACCGCCTGTAGCTCAACACCGCCCGATCAACGTCCTTCTGATCAAACTGCGCCTGGTACCTCTTCTCGCCCGATTCTGTCGGCAAAAGAAGCGCAGAATTTCGATGCTCAACACTATTTTGCGTCCCTGACGCCTGGTGCTGCGGCGTGGAATCCTTCACCTATTACTCTGCCAGCTCAACCTGACTTTGTTGTCGGACCGGCGGGTACACCAGGTGTGACGCACACGACTATTCAGGCAGCGGTGGATGCGGCAATTATCAAACGTACCAATAAACGCCAGTATATTGCCGTGATGCCAGGTGAGTATGAAGGCACGGTCTATGTCCCCGCAGCTCCGGGTGGAATCACCGTCTACGGTACAGGCGAAAAACCGATTGATGTGAAAATTGGACTTTCCCTTGATGGCGGCATGAGCCCTGCCGACTGGCGTCACGACGTCAACCCGCGCGGCAAATATATGCCAGGTAAACCAGCGTGGTATATGTACGATAGCTGCCAGAACAAACGCAGCAACAGCATTGGCGTTCTGTGTTCTGCGGTCTTCTGGTCACAAAACAATGGCCTGCAACTGCAAAACCTGACCATCGAAAATACCCTGGGCGATAGCGTAGATGCGGGTAACCATCCGGCGGTGGCACTGCGTACTGATGGCGACAAAGTGCAGATCAATAACGTCAATATT
This sequence comes from Escherichia sp. B1147, assembly GCF_001660175.1. NCBI lineage: Bacteria > Pseudomonadati > Pseudomonadota > Gammaproteobacteria > Enterobacterales > Enterobacteriaceae > Escherichia > Escherichia sp. B1147. Next base: position 26,942 of record NZ_LFHY01000028.1, on the reverse strand, counting down.
CTCGGTCGTCAGAATACTTTCTTTGTGACCAACAGCGGTGTGCAGAACCGTCTGGAAACTAACCGTCAGCCGCGTACCCTGGTGACTAACAGTTATATTGAAGGGGATGTGGATATCGTTTCTGGTCGCGGCGCAGTAGTGTTCGATAACACCGAATTCCGCGTGGTGAACTCCCGTACTCAGCAAGAAGCGTATGTGTTTGCACCGGCTACGCTGTCCAATATTTACTACGGTTTCCTCGCGGTAAATAGCCGTTTCAATGCTTCCGGTGATGGCGTCGCACAACTGGGCCGCTCGCTGGATGTTGATGCCAATACCAATGGCCAGGTGGTGATCCGTGATAGCGCCATCAACGAAGGCTTTAACACGGCTAAACCGTGGGCTGATGCGGTGATTTCCAATCGTCCGTTTGCGGGGAACACCGGTAGCGTTGACGATAGCGACGAAGTACAGCGCAATCTGAATGACACTAACTACAACCGCATGTGGGAATACAATAACCGCGGCGTGGGTAGTAAAGTGGTTGCAGAGGCGAAGAAGTAAGAGCTATTAACTTTTTGCCGGATGCGGCGTAAACGCCTTATCCGGCCTACAGGATCGATGCGATTTGTAGGTCGGATAAGATGCGCCAGCATCGCATCCGACAAATAAGTGCCGGATGCGGCGTAAACGCCTTATCCGGCCTACAGGTTCGGTGCGATTCGTAGGTCGGATAAGATGCGCCAGCATCTTATCCGACAAATAAGTGCCGGATGCGGCGTAAACGCCTTATCCGGCCTACAGGTTCGGTGCGATTCGTAGGTCGGATAAGATGCGCCAGCATCGCATCCGACAAATAAGTGCCGGATGCGACCTGCATTCACATGGCGTTTTTTACATCTGACGGTTTTTATTGAAGTTAATCAAACTACCCGCCTTGATAATCTCGCGCTCTTCGGCAGTCAGACTTTCCATATACAGCGTGATTTCCGTTACCGGCGCATCTTCATGGATCACATAACCTTTGAACGTCGCACCAGGATTATCCAGCGCCGCTTTAATGCCAGGAATATAAATGTAATCACCCACTTCAAAGCTCGGTACTTCTGCCATCTGCAGCGGTAACATCCCCCAGTTAATGACATTAGAACGGTAGCGTTTGGTGGCGTACTCCTCGGCAATATTCGCCAGACCACCAATTACACGCTGGCAGCTTGCCGCTTGTTCACGTGCAGAACCATCGCCTGGTTTGACTGCATAGACCATGCTGCCAATTTCTGTTTGCAGCGGATCGATATGTTCCTGACCAGCAATCTGCTTAATGCGCGCAAACACCTCTGTCAGCTCGCTGACATTCCCCGCCAGACGCTGATTTTCCAGCTCGGCAGTCGCTTTACTTCTGCCAACATAACCAGGATCGCGGCGTGACAGGGTAAACTCCGCCAGACCAATCGGATTTGAACGATACGAAGAAGTTTCCCCGGAAGGAATCAGTTCGTCGGTGGTGGTCACCTCATCGAGGATCTTCGAGCACACTTTGAGGACGATATTGTCAGTCAATGCCCCTAATTCCGGCCAGTCTTTGATGTTCGGTCCGTAGATTAGCGGTTGCTGGGTCGCCCCTTTCACAAACCCCTGATAAACACGGTTTTTATACGGTGTGACATCGAAAGCGTACTCCGGCACGTTGTCCCAGCAGTCCAGCTCACTTGCAGATGTTAAGTAACCACCGTTTGCAGCTGTTGCAGCGATAGAACGGGCGTCCATCAACGCCACCGCTGACATCTGCCCATTAGCTGGCTTAGAGCCTTCGCGGTTCGGGAAGTTACGCGTGGTGTGGCGAATACTCAAACCGTTGTTGATTGGCGTGTCGCCCGCGCCAAAACATGGGCCGCAGAACGCAGTTCTGATGATTGCACCTGCACCAATCAAATCTGCTACCACACCTTTTTTGGCTAAATCCATAAACACCGGCTGTGATGACGGGTAAACCGCCAGCGAGAAGGTGTCATTGCCACAGGATTGACCGCGCAGCGCATTTGCTGCGGCAATCACGTTTTCATAATTACCGCCAGAACAGCCCGCGATAATCCCCTGCTGCACTTTCAGGCGACCATTTTCGACTTTATCCAGCAATGAGAGTCTGGCTTTACCGTGCGCCACACGCTCGGACTCAATTTCAATCTCACGCAGGATGTCAGTCAGGTTCTGGTTCAGCGTGTCGATTTCATAAACGTTGCTCGGGTGGAACGGCAGTGCAATCATCGGCTTGATGGCACTTAAATCAACGCTGATGCAGCCATCGTAGTACGCCATCGGTTGTGGGTTAAGCTGGCAGTAATCCTGGCCGCGACCATGCAGCGCCAGCCAGTTATGGACTTCCTCATCGGTTTGCCAGACGGAACTTAAACAGGTGGTTTCGGTAGTCATCACGTCAACGCTGTTACGGAAATCCGTAGAGAGCGAGCTAACGCCCGGTCCCACAAATTCCATCACTTTATTTTTGACGTAGCCGTTTTTAAACACGGCGCCGATAATCGCCAACGCCACATCCTGCGGTCCTACATATGCCGCAGGTTTTCCGGTCAGATGCACCGCAACAACGCCCGGATAGTCGATATCCCAGGTGTCATTAAGCAGTTGTTTTACCAACTCGCCGCCGCCCTCACCGACCGCCATTGTACCTAATGCGCCGTAACGGGTGTGGCTGTCTGACCCGAGGATCATTTTGCCGCCGCCCGCCATCATTTCACGCATATATTGGTGGATAACCGCAATATGCGGAGGCACAAAAATACCGCCATAACGCTGGGCCGCCGATAAACCAAAAATATGGTCATCACCGTTAATGGTACCGCCCACAGCGCACAGTGAGTTATGGCAGTTGGTCAGTACATACGGCAGCGGGAAGCGTTCCATGCCAGACGCTTTAGCTGTCTGTACAATACCAACAAAGGTAATATCGTGTGAGGCTAAGGAATCAAACTTAATTTTAAGTTTGTCCATATTTCCGGACGTATTATGAGAAGAGAGAATAGACCAGGCAATAGTGCCTTTTTTGGCTTCTTCTTTTTTTACTTCGCCGGTGAAATGTTCTTCAGAAATTATTTCGTTATTACTGGCGAGAAACACGCCTTTATCAGATAACTTGATCATCAAATGCTCCAGATATCTGCGCACCGTAAAGTGCGCAGAAAGATAATAAATGGATATACTCTAAATAATTCGAGTTGCAGGAAGGCGACAAGCGAGTGAATCCCCAGTCACTTACATAAGTAAGTGACTGGGGTGAGCGAACGCAGACACAGCACATGCAACTTGAAGTATGACGAGTATATTTACAGCATGTTCCAGCCGATCAGCATATTCCACCACCATACACCGAGGGTGATATGCACCAGGAAGGTTAATATCGTCAGTACCGCACCGACCAACCACCAGGATTTAATATCGTTATAACCCACACCAAAGATGACCGGGCCTGCTGCACCACCGTAGTGAGTGACCATACCGCCGTAGGAGTTGGAGAACAGCAGCGCCAACGCGGTTAGCATTAACGGTGCACCGGAGACGTTCGCCAGCATGGCAAATACCGGTAACATGGCAACAATATAGGCACTACCGGAAGCGAAGAAATAACGCACGATGATGCTAAGGAAAATAATAACGAAGAAAGCAACGTTACCGTGACCATCAAATGCCAGGTTATTTTTAAAGACTTCAGCTAACCATTCGAAGAATTTAACTTTCGATAATAATGAGCTTAAGCCGATAATACCGCCGTACCAGATTAAGGTATTCCAGCCGCCTTTATTTTTAACCACGTCTTCCCAGGTAACGATACCCAGCAGCAGCATGGTCGCCATAACAACGATTGCCACGGTGGATTCATCAACCCCCAGAGACTTACTGAAAATCCAGCCCAGCAGTGCCAGCACAAAGACACCGAGCAGCATTTTTTCGCGGATTTTCATCGGCCCGAGTTCAGCAAGACCGGCTTTAGCGATAGTTTTGTTATCCACCTTTTTAATTTCTGGCGGATACATGGTGTAAATGACCAGCGGAGTGACCAGCAGCATAATGATGCCCGGTAAACCAGCAGCCAGCGCCCATCCCCCCCAGCTAATTTGCAGATGCAGAATGTCGTTGATCATTTTCAGCGCCAGAATGTTCCCCGCCATTGCGGTAAAGAACATATAGCTGGTGGTTTTGGTGACCATGTAAATGGACATCATCAGGTAATGTCCGACACGACGCGGGCTTTTTTCAGGTTCTGACCCCAAAGCCACCGCCACGCTGTTGATGATCGGTAACACAATGCCGCCCGCACGCGCGGTGTTAGACGGTGTTGCCGGAGCGAGTACCAGATCAAGGAATACCGTAACGTAACCCAGCCCCAGGGTAGTGCTACCTATTTTACCGATTAGCAGATAGGCAATACGTTTACCTAAGCCCGTGGTCACAAACGCGGCGCTTAAGGTGAACGCCGAGAATACCAGCCAGGTGGTACCGGAAGAGTAACCGCTTAATACGGCGGTGGTTTTAAACGCACCGTCAGACAAGTTACCGACCACCACCATTGAGGCTGCAACGGCAATTAACAGTACGACTGGTTCCGGGAAAGGCTTGATAACCAGACCCACAATCGCCGCCAGGTAGATACCAAAAAGTACCCATGCCAGTTCGCTTAACCCTGCCGGAGCGGGTATAACGCCAATAATACATGGGATCGCTAATATCAGAATTAGCTTCCATAACGATTTCTTGTTCATTTAAAATCCTGTTCTTTCTGTATGACTCATACAGAAGTCCTTTATTGAATATCCTTATCACGACAACGAAATTTTTCAGGGAAGATAAACTTCACCGGAAAATATTTTTCTGGTCGTTCGAATAACAGATGCACGTAACGTTGTGGCATCCTGACTTTCATTACTTAAATGAACGTCAAGCGCACCACTGGGGTGTTCAATATTAATATTGCCGTATCCTACAGAAGGAACAATTTGTCGGGTAACGGTGCCTTCCAGCGCACAACTACTGGAAATGGCAATAGCACCGGTTATCGCCAGCGCGCGATGGCAAGAATGCGGCATAAAATAACGCACATTAATTGCCCCACCTTTCTGCGCTGGAGAAATAAGCACAGGTTTAGGGATCACCATATTACTGACATCGCCTAAGCCCATAGCTTTACCCGCTTGTAGACGGATAGATTCGATGCGGGCTAATAATGATTTGTCGGCATCCAGTTCCGCCGGTAATTCATAGCCTGTTTTTCCCAGATATTCAGCCGGAATAATGACAACTGGCATCGCCATATCGATACAAGTCACCGGGACATCGTCAAAATAATCGATCTGTTTATCGGTCGGAAAAACTTTTCCGGTTTTGGTTCCGGCAGCATTCAGGAAAGTGAGCGCGACCGGTGCGGCAGTTCCCGGCACACCGTCGATTCTCGCGCTCCCCTCGTACTCGACAACACCATTTGGCGTTTGCACATCAGCTTCGATGAACGTGCCTGTATTAACGTTGCGGATACGTACGCGGGTGATTGGTGATGTCGCAGCGATCAGGCCATTTTCGATAGCAAATGCCCCAACCCCAGACAGCATATTGCCGCAGTTAGGCGTGGTATCGACACGTTGCTCATGGACGATAACTTGAGCAAACAGATAATCGACATCAGCATGCGGATCGCTGGAACGGCTAATAATGGCGACTTTACTGGTCAGCGGATTACCGCCACCGATACCGTCAATTTCCAGATCGTTACCGGAACCCATAATTGCCATCAATATTTTATCGCGCTGCGTTTGATCATCGGGTAAGTGTTCCGCTAACAGGAACGCGCCCCTCGAGGTTCCACCTCGCATCATCACGCAGGGTATTTTTTTCATAATAATGCCCTCAATTTAAAAACATAACTTATTGCGATATGGTTACATTAAGGGCAAAGCATCTCTAATGACTTTAGCGCCACGATTAATAACATTTTTTCATTAATTTAAGTGATTAAATTGCAGTTAAACTGTTTAACTGCAAATCACTAAAACGCACCGCTTCCATTTTCCGGAGTAATAATGAAGCATGAGTTATCAAGTATGAAAGCATTTGTCATGCTGGCAGAGTCCAGTTCATTTAACAATGCCGCCAAATTACTTAATATTACGCAACCTGCATTAACACGCAGAATAAAAAAGATGGAAGAGGATTTACATATCCAACTCTTTGAGCGCACAACTCGCAAGGTTACTTTAACAAAAGCGGGAAAAATGTTGCTCCCGGAGGCGCGGGAATTAATAAAAAAATTCGATGAAACGCTTTTTAATATTCGCGACATGAATACTTATCATCGTGGAATGGTAACTTTAGCGTGCATTCCAACCGCGGTATTTTATTTTTTGCCATTGGCAATCGGCAAATTTAATGAGCTGTATCCCAATATTAAAGTGCGAATTCTGGAACAAGGCACGAATAATTGCATGGAGTCGGTGCTCTGCAACGAATCTGACTTTGGCATAAACATGAACAACGTCACAAATTCATCGATAGATTTTACCCCACTGGTCAATGAGCCGTTCGTGCTGGCCTGTCGGCGTGACCATCCATTAGCCAAAAAGCAGCTGGTGGAATGGCAGGAGCTAGTGGGTTACAAAATGATTGGCGTACGCTCCTCCAGCGGCAACCGACTGTTGATAGAACAACAGCTGGCCAACAAACCCTGGAAGCTGGACTGGTTTTACGAAGTGCGCCATCTTTCGACGTCGTTAGGGCTGGTAGAGGCGGGGCTGGGAATTTCTGCGCTACCGGGCCTTGCAATGCCCCATGCGCCCTATTCTTCGATTATTGGTATTCCGCTGGTGGAACCCGTTATACGTCGGACATTGGGGATTATTCGCCGCAAAGATGCCATGCTTTCTCCGGCAGCAGAACGCTTTTTTGCCTTGCTGATCAATTTGTGGACTGACGATAAAGACAATTTGTGGACCAATATCGTCGAACGCCAGAGACATGCGTTACAGGAGATGAGTTAATACTCCCGGCGCAGGAGATTCAGCGCCGGGTAAATCAGCGGTTAATGCGCGTTAACCACCACCCACATTGGTCCCTGCCCGACCGCATAGCGGCCTTTTTCATGCAGTAGCCCCTGCTCGCCAACAATTTCGTATACCGAGATGTGGTGAGATTTTTGCCCGGCGGCAATCAGATACTTGCCACTGTGATCAACATTGAAGCCGCGCGGCTGGGTTTCCGTTGGCTGGAAGCCTTCTTTACTCAATACGCTGCCATCTTCTGAAACGCTGAAAACGGTAATCAGGCTGGCTGTACGGTCGCAGGCATACAAATGGCGACCATCCGGAGTGATATGAATATCAGCTGCCCAACGGGTGTCGGAGAAATTTTCCGGCATCATATCCAGCGTCTGTACACATTCGATATTGCCGTGTGGATCTTTCAGCTCCCAGACATCCACTGAACTGTTTAACTCATTGACACAGTAAGCATATTGTTCGTTTGGATGGAACACCATATGGCGCGGGCCGGCCCCTTCAACGGTAGTCACTTCCGCAGGGTCCTGCGCCACCAGATGACCGTCATCGCTGACCGTAAACAGGCAAATGCGATCTTGCTTTAATGCCGGAACCCACAGGGTGCGGTTATCCGGTGAAATATTGGCGGAATGACAGCCGTCCAGTCCCTCAACCACATCGACGACGCCCACAGGCAGGCCATCTTCCAGTCGCGTTACGCTTACATTGCCCGCATTATAAGAGCCGACAAAGACAAATTGCCCCTGATGATCGGTGGAAATATGCGTCGGGCTACCTGGCAGCGCCGACTCAGCGGCGAATGTCAGCGCGCCATCGTCCGGTGCAATACGATATGAAAGAACACGAAACTCCGGGCGAACGCCTACATAGAGATAACGTTTATCCGGGCTGACCACCATCGGCTGCACCTGCCCCGGCACATCCACAACCTGTGTCAGCGTCAACACGCCTTCATGATTCAGGCTCCAGACGTGAATTTGCTGGCTCTCAGGGCTGGCGATATAAACTGTTTGCTTCATGAATGCTCCTTTGCATTTAGCAACTGACTTTAACAGCTAAAATTAGTCGCTTTTGGCGGTGAATGCTGAATTAAAACTCAGAATTTTGTCCAATAGTGGTATCGGTGTACCATTCGCGCAGACGAAAATTCTTAACCTTAATCTGGAAAACGCCATGACCACACGCGTGATTGCTCTCGACTTAGACGGCACCTTATTGACACCCAAAAAAACTCTGCTTCCCTCATCGATTGAAGCGCTTGCCCGCGCTCGAGAAGCAGGTTACCAATTGATTATCGTCACGGGTCGCCATCACGTCGCTATTCATCCTTTTTATCAGGCGCTGGCGCTGGATACACCTGCTATTTGCTGTAATGGCACCTATTTGTATGATTATCATGCAAAAACCGTGCTGGAAGCTGATCCAATGCCCGTTAACAAAGCCCTGCAACTCATTGAGATGCTGAATGAACACCACATTCACGGTCTGATGTATGTGGATGATGCGATGGTTTATGAGCATCCGACCGGACATGTCATTCGCACTTCTAACTGGGCACAGACTTTGCCGCCGGAACAGCGCCCGACGTTCACACAAGTCGCTTCTCTGGCTGAAACAGCGCAACAAGTTAACGCCGTGTGGAAGTTCGCTTTGACGCACGATGACCTGCCGCAGTTACAGCATTTTGGTAAGCATGTTGAACATGAGTTGGGTCTGGAGTGTGAATGGTCCTGGCACGATCAGGTTGATATTGCGCGCGGCGGCAACAGTAAAGGCAAACGCCTGACGAAATGGGTTGAGGCGCAAGGCTGGTCGATGGAAAACGTAGTAGCATTCGGCGATAACTTCAATGATATCAGTATGCTGGAAGCTGCCGGAACGGGCGTAGCGATGGGCAACGCCGATGACGCGGTAAAAGCGCGCGCCAATATCGTGATTGGTGACAACACCACCGACAGCATCGCCCAGTTTATTTATAGCCACCTGATTTAATCAGGCGGTTATCGACACACTTTTAATTTGCGCGTATAGCCACAGGCCAGGTTTGATTGCCAGTTCATCCCTGGCCCACGGGCTTATTCGCGCCCACAGTGTTTTACCGCCGACTTCCAGTTCCACTTCCACCTGACCGTTGTCGTCATAGCTATTAACGACTTTTGCGCGCAGTACATTGCGGATGCTGGTTTGTTGCGGCGGTTGTAAAACCAAAGAAACATCGGAAGCCTGGATGCGGATGCGTAGCGCGGCTTGCAGCGGTTCATCCAGCTTATTAACCCACAAATGTTGATCGCCCAGCGCCAGCGCGGTCATCGCGTAACGCGGATGATGTTCCAGTACCGTTACTTTCAGAATGCTGCTTTGTTGCTCTTTCGGCAGCCACGGATTCATCACGCTACTGCCCCACACTTCTTCCAGCGCACCAAACGCTTTCACCTGGCCGTTTTCCAGTACCATCACTTTGTCCGCCAGATGGAGGATCTCATCCAGCGAATGACTGACATACAGCATCGGAATGTTGATTTCCCGCGTCAACCGTTGTAGATAAGGCAATAGCTCGCGTTTCCGCGGAAGATCCAGCGACGCCAGTGGTTCATCCAGCAATAATAATTCCGGTGCCGTCAGCAATGCCCGACCAATTGCCACACGCTGTTTTTCGCCCCCGGAAAGACTCCCAGGTAAACGGTCAAGCAACGGTTCAATACCTAAAAGCGCCACCAGCTTATCAAACTGATCGACCATACTTTTCGCCATGCCGTAGCGCAGATTGCCGCGCACTTTGTAATGCGGGAACAGTCGCGCATCCTGAAAAACATAGCCAACACGGCGTTTTTCAGGCGTCAGGCAGACACGTTTTTCGGCGTCATATAATACCCGACCATTGAGGACAATCCGCCCGTTTTGCGGGCGCGTCAGGCCACTGATGGCGTTAATCAGCGAGGTTTTTCCGGCACCGGAGACGCCAAATATAGCGGTGATGCCATTGGCGGGCAGGGTTTCATTAATGGTCAGGCAATGGTTGCCCAGGGTCTGGGAAAAATTCAATTCCAGCATGATTAGCGCCCCGCCCGTTCACGACTGACTCTCGCCAGCCATTCTGAAATCAACAGGGAGATCATCGCCAGCGCAATAGAGATGATACACAGTCTCGCCGCGCCACTTTCCCCGCCAGGGGTCTGGATCAGGGTATACATGGCAGAAGGAATGGTTCGCGTTTCGCCAGGAATGTTAGAAACAAAGGTGATGGTTGCGCCAAACTCACCGAGCGAACGTGCGAAAGCCAGTACCGTGCCGACGATAATTCCCGGCAACGTCAGCGGTAACGTGATAGTAAAGAAAACGCGCCAGCGCCCGGCCCCCAACGTTCTTGCGGCCTGTTCCAGTTTGACATCAACCCCTTCCAGCGCCAGACGAATCGCCCGCACCATCAGCGGAAATGACATGACCGCGGCAGCGAGAACGGCGCCACGCCAGCTAAACGCGAAGGTAATGCCAAACCAGTCATACAGACGTTCACCGATAAATCCGCGCCGTCCCATCGAAACTAACAGCAAGTAACCGACGACCACTGGCGGTAACACCAGCGGTAGATGCAGTACGCTGTCGAGCAGAGCTTTGCCCGGAAACGTGCAACGCACCAGTAACCAGGCAAAAAAGATCCCAAACGGCAGGCTAAACAGCACAGCCAGGGAAGAAACTTTCAGGCTCAGTAAAACCGCCTGCCATTCTGGATCGGTCAGTATCATTACTTAGTTGTAAATCCGTAACGTTTAAAGATTTCCGCAGCCTGCGGCCCTTTCAAATAATCATAAAATGCTTTCACCGTGGCGTTGTTATGCCCTTCCACGACAGCGACTGGATATTCCACTTTTTTATGCGAATCTTCCGGGAAGGTGGCGACCACTTTTACCCCTTTGCTGGCAACTGCGTCAGAACCGTAGACAATGCCCAGAGGCGCTTCGTTACGTTCGACCAGCGCCAGTGCCCCACGCACATCTTCCGCTGGGGCCAGTTTTGGAGAGAGCGTATCCCATGCCTCCAGTTTTTGCAGTGCTTCTTTCGCATAAATACCAGCGGGGACATGTTCCGGATCGCCAACCGCCAGACGACCGCCATTCAGCAGAGTAGTCCAGTTAGTTTTGCTGTCGATGGTGAAATCTTTCTGCTCGCTGGCTTTCGGTGCTACAACGACCAGGCTATTGCCGAGCAGTGTCTGGCGCGAAGCCGTATCGATCGCTTTTTTATCAACTGCATAATCCATCCATTTCTGATCGGCAGAAATAAACAGATCCGCAGGCGCGCCAGCTTCAATCTGACGGGCCAGGGTAGAAGACGAGGCGAAAGAAGAAACGACGTCCACGCCTTTCTCTTTTTTATACTGCGTAGCAATGTCCTGCATTGCGTTCGTCAGCGATGCCGCCGCAAAAACCGTGATTTTCCCTTCATCCGCCAACGCATTGCCAGCAACAGTGAAAGAGAGTGCCGCTCCGGCAAACAGATTTAACCATTTACGCGCCATGTGTAACCCCTTTATATAACGTTATGTAGGCGTCAATATAACGGTAAGTTCAGAATTTTCCCAGCTGTTATTGTTAACCTTTGAGAGGTAGATAGAAAAAATATCGGCAGGAAAAGCAGGAAGTTGAGAAAAAAGAAAACGCCCGCGAAAGCGGGCATTCAGGGAATCAATGATTTTGTCTGGGCTGGTCTTTTTTACCAACACCAGAAAAGATGTTGAATACTTCACCAAGACCGTAAATCAGCCCCAGGATGATGGCCATCACGACAGGTACCATGATTACGGCGAATACCAGACTTTTTAATAACTCTAACATGGTCAACTCCAGATGTAGTCCTGTGACTATTCTAACCGTTAAGCACAGAAAAGCACTCCCCTTTTGTGCGGTCAGCTTTGCGTGGCGTTCATTTTCCGTCACAATAAGATTTTTGTCGGGACATTGTTATGCAGGCCGAAATCCTTCTCACTCTTAAGCTTCAACAAAAGCTCTTTGCCGACCCACGCCGCATTTCACTACTAAAACACATTGCGCTTTCCGGTTCCATCAGCCAGGGGGCGAAAGATGCCGGTATTAGCTATAAAAGCGCCTGGGATGCCATTAACGAAATGAATCAGTTAAGCGAGCATACGCTGGTTGAACGCGCAACAGGCGGAAAAGGTGGCGGCGGCGCGATGTTGACTCGCTATGGTCAACGACTGATTCAGCTTTACGAGCTGCTCGCCCAGATCCAGCAAAAAGCCTTTGATGTGTTAAGTGACGATGACGCTCTGCCGCTGAACAGCCTGCTGGCAGCTATCTCACGTTTCTCACTGCAAACCAGCGCCCGTAATCAGTGGTTCGGCACCATCACCGCCCGCGATCATGATGACATTCAACAACATGTTGATGTCTTACTGGCCGACGGCAAAACACGGTTAAAAGTCGCGATTACCGCGCAAAGTGGCGCGCGTCTGGGGCTGGATGAAGGCAAAGAAGTGTTGATTCTGCTGAAAGCGCCGTGGGTGAACATTACCCTGGATGACACTGTAGCCCAGGGTGCCGACAACCAATTGCCGGGCATTATTCGCCATATAGAGCGCGGCGCAGAACAGTGCGAAGTATTAATGGCGTTGCCTGACGGGCAAACCCTGTGCGCCACGGTGCCGGTAAATGAAGCGGCTTCTCTTGAACAAGGGCAGAATGTCACTGCTTACTTTAACGCCGACAGCGTGATTATCGCCACGCTTTGCTAAGTGTGTTGACAATTTGTTATGAAACACGTATCCCTGTCAGTAATCGCTGCAAAAAATGGGATACATAATGTCATCGTTGCAAATTTTGCAAGGCACGTTTCGTCTTAGCGACACAAAAACGCTGCAATTGCCTCAGCTAATGTTAAACGCGGGTGATAGTTGGGCGTTTGTCGGTTCTAACGGTAGCGGCAAGTCGGCGCTGGCTCGTGCGCTGGCGGGAGAACTTCCGCTCTTGAAAGGTGAACGGCAGAGCCAGTTTTCCCACATCACTCGTCTCTCCTTCGAGCAATTGCAAAAACTCGTCAGCGACGAGTGGCAGCGCAATAATACCGATATGCTTAGTCCTGGCGAAGATGACACCGGGCGCACCACGGCTGAGATCATTCAGGATGAAGTTAAGGATGCACAGCGTTGCGCGCAGCTGGCGCAGCAGTTCGGCATTACCGCCCTTCTCGACCGACGCTTTAAATATCTTTCCACTGGCGAGACGCGTAAAACTCTGCTGTGTCAGGCGCTGATGTCAGATCCTGAGTTGTTAATTCTTGACGAACCGTTCGATGGTCTTGACGTTGCCTCACGTCAGCAACTGGCAGAATTACTCGCCTCGTTACATCAGTCCGGTATTACCCTGGTGCTGGTGCTCAATCGCTTCGATGAGATCCCAGAATTTGTCCAGTTTGCTGGTGTACTGGCGGATTGCACGTTAGCGGAAACAGGCGCTAAAGAGGAACTACTCCAGCAGGCACTCGTTGCACAACTGGCGCACAGTGAACGGCTGGATGGCGTACAACTACCGGAACCGGATGAACCTTCAGCACGTCATGCATTACCCGCCAACGAACCGCGCATTGTGCTGAACAATGGTGTGGTTTCTTATAACGATCGCCCCATTCTTAACAACCTTAGCTGGCAGGTGAACCATGGCGAACACTGGCAAATTGTTGGGCCAAATGGTGCGGGAAAATCAACGTTATTAAGCCTTATCACTGGCGATCATCCACAGGGATACAGCAACGATTTAACGCTGTTTGGTCGACGTCGCGGCAGCGGTGAAACCATCTGGGATATCAAAAAACATATCGGTTATGTCAGCAGTAGTTTGCATCTGGATTACCGGGTCAGCACTACGGTGCGGAACGTTATCCTTTCCGGATATTTTGATTCGATTGGTATTTATCAGGCCGTTTCGGATCGTCAGCAAAAGCTGGTGCAGCAGTGGCTGGATATTCTCGGCATTGACAAACGCACGGCTGACGCCCCTTTCCACAGTCTTTCCTGGGGGCAGCAACGTCTGGCGCTGATCGTCCGCGCACTGGTGAAGCATCCCACATTGCTTATTCTCGATGAACCTTTACAGGGGCTTGATCCGCTGAATCGCCAGCTTATCCGCAGATTTGTTGATGTGTTAATTAGCGAAGGTGAAACGCAATTACTGTTTGTTTCGCACCACGCACAAGACGCGCCTGCCTGTATTACCCATCGTCTGGAGTTCGTGCCGGACGGTGACCTCTATCGTTATGCGCTGACAAAAATAAACTAAGACTGTAATGCTGAATGTGCCGGATGCGGCGTAAACGCCTTATCCGGCACACCGTTAGACGCATCCAGGCATGAAAACGCAACTTTTTTTCAGATAAAAAGCGCAATCATTCACAACCCCTCTGTTTTATAATCGTTTATTCGCGCATAAAAAATGGCTAAATTCTTGTGTAAACGATTCCACTAATTTATTCCATGTCACACTTTTCGCATCTTTGTTATGCTATGGTTATTTCATACCATAAGCCTAATGGAGCGAATTATGAGAGTTCTGGTTACCGGTGGTAGCGGTTACATTGGAAGTCATACCTGTGTGCAATTACTGCAAAACGGTCATGATGTCATCATTCTTGATAACCTCTGTAACAGTAAGCGCAGCGTACTGCCTGTTATCGAGCGTTTAGGCGGCAAACATCCAACGTTTGTTGAAGGCGATATCCGTAACGAAGCGTTGATGACCGAGATCCTGCACGATCACGCTATCGACACCGTGATCCACTTCGCCGGGCTGAAAGCCGTTGGAGAGTCAGTACAAAAACCGCTGGAATATTACGACAACAACGTTAACGGTACTCTGCGTCTGATTAGCGCCATGCGCGCCGCTAACGTCAAAAACTTTATCTTCAGCTCCTCCGCCACCGTTTATGGCGATCAGCCCAAAATTCCTTACGTTGAAAGCTTCCCTACCGGCACGCCGCAAAGCCCTTACGGCAAAAGCAAGCTGATGGTGGAACAGATCCTCACCGACCTGCAAAAAGCCCAGCCGGACTGGAGCATTGCCCTGCTGCGCTACTTCAACCCGGTTGGCGCGCATCCGTCGGGTGATATGGGCGAAGATCCGCAGGGCATTCCGAATAACCTGATGCCGTACATTGCCCAGGTTGCCGTAGGCCGTCGCGACTCTCTGGCTATTTTTGGTAACGATTATCCAACCGAAGACGGTACTGGCGTGCGCGATTACATCCACGTAATGGACCTGGCAGACGGTCACGTCGTGGCGATGGAAAAACTGGCGAACAAGCCAGGCGTACACATCTACAACCTCGGTGCAGGCGTAGGCAGCAGCGTGCTGGACGTGGTTAATGCCTTCAGCAAAGCTTGCGGCAAACCGGTTAATTATCATTTTGCACCGCGTCGCGAGGGCGACCTTCCGGCCTACTGGGCGGACGCCAGCAAAGCCGATCGCGAACTGAACTGGCGCGTAACGCGCACACTCGATGAAATGGCGCAGGACACCTGGCACTGGCAGTCACGCCATCCACAGGGATATCCCGATTAAGGAACGACCATGACGCAATTTAATCCCGTTGATCATCCACATCGCCGCTATAACCCGCTCACCGGGCAATGGATTCTGGTTTCACCGCACCGCGCGAAGCGCCCCTGGCAGGGGGCGCAGGAAACGCCAGCCAAACAGGTGTTACCTGCGCACGATCCAGATTGCTTCCTCTGCGCAGGTAATGTGCGGGTGACAGGCGATAAAAACCCCGATTACACCGGGACTTACGTTTTTACCAATGACTTTGCGGCGTTGATGTCCGACACGCCAGACGCCCCGGAAAGCAACGATCCGCTGATGCGTTGCCAGAGCGCGCGTGGCACCAGTCGGGTGATCTGTTTTTCACCGGATCACAGTAAAACGCTGCCAGAGTTAAGCGTTGCCGCATTGACAGAAATCGTCAAAACCTGGCAGGAGCAAACCGCAGAGCTGGGAAAAACATACCCATGGGTGCAGGTCTTTGAAAACAAAGGTGCAGCGATGGGGTGCTCTAACCCGCATCCGCACGGTCAGGTTTGGGCAAACAGTTTCCTGCCTAACGAAGCCGAGCGTGAAGATCGCCTGCAAAAAGAATATTTCGCCGAACAGAAATCGCCAATGCTGGTGGATTATGTTCAGCGCGAGCTGGCAGACGGTAGCCGTACCGTTGTCGAAACCGAACACTGGTTAGCCGTAGTGCCTTACTGGGCTGCCTGGCCGTTCGAAACGCTACTGCTGCCCAAAGCCCACGTATTACGGATCACCGATTTGACCGACGCCCAGCGCAACGATCTGGCGTTGGCGTTGAAAAAGCTGACCAGTCGTTATGACAACCTCTTCCAGTGCTCCTTCCCCTACTCTATGGGCTGGCACGGTGCGCCATTTAATGGCGAAGAGAATCAACACTGGCAGCTGCACGCGCACTTTTATCCGCCTCTGTTGCGCTCTGCCAGCGTACGTAAATTTATGGTTGGTTATGAAATGCTGGCAGAGACCCAGCGAGACCTGACCGCAGAACAGGCAGCAGAGCGTTTGCGCGCAGTCAGCGATATCCATTTTCGCGAATCCGGAGTGTAAGAAATGAGTCTGAAAGAAAAAACACAATCTCTGTTTGCCAACGCATTTGGCTACCCTGCCACTCACACCATTCAGGCGCCTGGCCGCGTGAATTTGATTGGTGAACACACCGACTACAACGACGGTTTCGTTCTGCCCTGCGCGATTGATTATCAAACCGTGATTAGCTGCGCGCCACGAGATGACCGTAAAGTTCGCGTGATGGCGGCTGATTATGAAAATCAGATTGACGAGTTTTCCCTTGATGCGCCCATTGTTGCTCATGAAAACTATCAATGGGCTAACTACGTCCGTGGCGTAGTGAAACATCTGCAGCTGCGTAACAACAGCTTCGGCGGCGTGGACATGGTAATAAGCGGCAACGTGCCGCAGGGCGCCGGGTTAAGTTCTTCCGCTTCACTGGAAGTGGCGGTCGGAACCGTATTGCAGCAGCTTTACCATCTGCCGCTGGACGGCGCACAAATCGCGCTTAACGGTCAGGAAGCAGAAAATCAGTTTGTTGGCTGTAACTGTGGGATCATGGATCAGCTAATTTCCGCCCTGGGCAAGAAAGATCATGCCTTGCTGATCGATTGCCGCTCTCTGGGGACCAAAGCAGTTTCCATGCCGAAAGGTGTGGCAGTGGTCATCATCAACAGTAACTTTAAACGTACCCTGGTTGGCAGTGAGTACAACACCCGTCGTGAACAGTGCGAAACCGGTGCGCGTTTCTTCCAGCAGCCAGCCCTGCGTGATGTCACCATTGAAGAATTCAACGCCGTAGCGCATGAACTGGATCCGATCGTAGCGAAACGCGTGCGTCACGTCCTGACCGAAAACGCGCGTACCGTTGAAGCTGCCAGCGCACTGGAGAAAGGTGATTTGCAGCGTATGGGCGAGTTAATGGCGGAGTCTCATGCCTCTATGCGCGATGATTTCGAAATCACCGTGCCGCAAATTGACACTCTGGTCGAAATCGTAAAAGCTGTGATTGGCGACAAAGGTGGCGTACGCATGACCGGTGGCGGATTTGGCGGCTGTATCGTCGCGCTGATCCCGGAAGAGCTGGTGCCTGCTGTACAGCAAGCCGTCGCTGAACAATATGAAGCAAAAACAGGCATTAAAGAGACTTTTTACGTGTGTAAACCATCACAAGGAGCAGGACAGTGCTGAACGAAACTCCCGCACTGGCACCCGATGGTCAGCCGTACCGACTGTTAACTTTGCGTAACAACGCAGGGATGGTAGTCACGCTGATGGACTGGGGTGCGACTTTACTTTCAGCCCGTATTCCGCTTTCCGATGGCAGCGTCCGCGAGGCGCTGCTTGGCTGCGCCAGCCCGGACTGCTATCAGGATCAGGCCGCATTTCTGGGGGCCTCTATTGGTCGTTATGCTAACCGTATCGCCAATTGCCGTTATACCTTTGACGGTGAAACCGTGACGCTTTCGCCAAGTCAGGGCGTTAACCAGTTGCACGGCGGCCCGGAAGGGTTCGACAAACGTCGCTGGCAGATTGTGAACCAAAACGATCGTCAGGTGCTGTTTGCCCTGAGTTCAGAAGATGGCGATCAGGGCTTTCCGGGCAATCTCGGCGCGACGGTGCAGTATCGTCTGACCGACGATAACCGTATCTCTATTACCTATCGCGCCACGGTTGATAAACCTTGCCCGGTGAATATGACTAATCACGTCTATTTCAACCTCGACGGCGAGCAGTCTGATGTGCGTAACCACAAACTGCAGATTCTGGCGGACGAATATCTGCCAGTTGATGAAGGTGGCATTCCGCACGACGGCCTGAAATCTGTTGCCGGTACGTCTTTTGATTTCCGCAGCGCCAAAATCATCGCCAGTGAGTTTCTTGCCGATGACGATCAGCGCAAAGTCAAAGGTTACGATCACGCGTTCTTGTTGCAGGCCAAAGGTGATGGCAAGAAAGTGGCGGCGCATGTCTGGTCAGCAGATGAGAAATTGCAGCTTAAGGTCTACACCACCGCTCCGGCTTTGCAATTTTACTCCGGCAACTTCCTCGGCGGTACGCCGTCGCGGGGAATCGAACCTTACGCAGACTGGCAAGGTCTGGCGCTGGAAAGCGAGTTTCTGCCGGACAGTCCAAACCATCCTGAATGGCCGCAACCGGACTGCTTCCTGCGTCCTGGCGAAGAGTATTCCAGCCTGACGGAATATCAGTTTATTGCTGAGTAATGATATTTTCTAAAGCGCCCCAATTAGCACCTCAGGGCGCTTTTATTGTAGCTCACAATATTACGTTCAGTCGTTCCGATTATTTTTATCTGATGCAGGCCATTTCCTGAAAATGTGAATGCATATACTCCATATAAAAAGAGCCATGCCAATAGTCCATTCGCCAATATGGTGCCCATCCCCCATATTTACATCATGATTATCTAATTTGATAACTTTCGCATGATCAGGTTTGTCACTGTCATACACAATAGTCACCACTGAATGGTAAGCATAATCAGTATCACTCGTGGCCAGATATATGACATGACTATTCCCTTCTTCATCTGTATAACGAGCTTTAGCATGATAATCATGGCGTCCTGGCGGTCTATGAGAAATGCACTCACGATCAAATATAACACCTGACGTTATGACGCCATTGTTAATTAACCCATCGCTATAGTGGTATTCCTGAAAAATACCCATGACAAAAAACATCAGTGCTAAAATAAAGCATAACACCAGAAATCGAGGGTGAAATATTACCGACACAATACTTTTCTCCAGATATATGAGAGAAGTAAAGAAATATCCTTAATTAAATCGCCATCATGATATCTTTTCCCTACGGGAGAACCAATAACAAGCTGTAATATTCCGCCCCACATTAATAGAACAATAGACCATATTAATAATATTGAATTAGATTTATCAATTTTTGTTGTTTTATCATCCAGGCTAATAATACGCCATATTTGCGGATTATCACGATCATAGACAACGGTAGCATGATTAAAGTAGATATAATCCGTTCTCCTGAATGGAAGAGAAAGAGTATGCCGCTGTAGATGATGATCCAGATAGCTAACGCTGGCACAATATCCTTTATCGACTGAACCACGAGGTGTGCTGCTGGTACAGTCATCGCGATCAATAATAGTTCCCTGAACTACCATACCCCGGTGAGTTATGCCATACTCGAACTGAAAAAAGGCATATCCCCATACAATAAAAAAAATAGCTGCACCAGTAAAACAAATGGCTCGCATCATTTTCATATAACGACAAGAGAACAAACAAAAAACAATAAAAGACGGAAGTATAAGGAAGAGCAAGATAATAAAAGATACTAAAAAATCGATCATCACCGCACCATTTTAATTACCCATCACCATTAATTCACTTCTGAGTCTACTACCTGATTTGTCGCATTCTCTGCCTTATTCACGGATAGCTTACCATTTTCACCAGAGCTTCTGGTAATAAAACATGTCTCATTCAATGTAAATATGATTATTTCCTGAGCTTTATCAATAAATAAATTGATATTTAATTTATATTATTCACC
Organism: Escherichia sp. B1147; assembly: GCF_001660175.1. Lineage (NCBI taxonomy): Bacteria > Pseudomonadati > Pseudomonadota > Gammaproteobacteria > Enterobacterales > Enterobacteriaceae > Escherichia > Escherichia sp. B1147. The sequence continues at coordinate 6,769 of NZ_LFHY01000028.1, read as the reverse complement.
TTATGAGTAAATGAATCAAAAAAAATTCACCACAAAAATAAATTAAATTCCTCTTGCAGATAAATCCATTAAAGCAGAGGGCCATAATAAATGACGGGGCGAAATCAGTTTTTTTCTGAATAAGCGCTGCACCTCCCACTATCGAGGCGCAATTTTGTTAAATATCGTGAAACGATCCCAGCCGATATCCTCTTTCGGCAATCGCCTCACGCAACGGTGCAGAAGTCAACACGTCGTGCTCAACCAATCGCTCAAAACAGTACGCGCTCTACTGCACCGTGATGAGGAATATTAATGTAATGTTCAGTTTGCTGATCGTTATTTGTACTAAATTACGTTTAGCTTACATCCTCACTGGGTAAACAGGTTATCGATAAGTGTCTCGAATTATGTTTCATTGACCTTCAAATATGATTGTTTTCACATTTCCATCATTGTTCCACCTTGCTATTGAATAAATTATTTATGTTGTGAATTAATTAATACCATATATTTTTATTACAGATGAAATTGGAATGGCATCACTTCTTAAGCAGAATGGAGAACTCTACTGGGCGACACCTGATCGTCATTTGCTCAAATTCACACCATGTTGCAATCAATTAGTTACACTTAACTTACATTGAATCTCCATTTTCGCTATTGTTATAACTAATCATTGCCGTACGTTCACAACGGCAATATAATGAGAATTATTATCATTTAATAATGATTTGAGGAGTAAGTATATGGCTGTAACTAAGCTGGTTCTGGTTCGTCATGGCGAAAGCCAGTGGAACAAAGAAAACCGTTTCACCGGTTGGTACGACGTGGATCTGTCTGAGAAAGGCGTAAGCGAAGCAAAAGCAGCAGGCAAGCTGCTGAAAGAGGAAGGTTACAGCTTTGACTTTGCTTACACCTCTGTGCTGAAACGCGCTATCCACACCCTGTGGAACGTGCTGGACGAACTGGATCAGGCATGGCTGCCCGTTGAGAAATCCTGGAAACTGAACGAACGTCACTATGGTGCGTTGCAGGGTCTGAACAAAGCGGAAACCGCTGAAAAGTATGGCGACGAGCAGGTGAAACAGTGGCGTCGTGGTTTTGCGGTGACTCCGCCGGAGCTGACTAAAGATGATGAGCGTTATCCGGGCCACGATCCGCGTTATGCAAAACTGAGCGAGAAAGAACTGCCGTTGACTGAAAGCCTGGCGCTGACCATTGACCGCGTGATCCCTTACTGGAATGAAACCATTCTGCCGCGTATGAAGAGCGGTGAGCGCGTGATTATTGCTGCCCACGGTAACTCCCTGCGTGCGCTGGTGAAATATCTCGATAACATGAGCGAAGAAGAGATTCTTGAGCTAAATATCCCGACTGGCGTGCCGCTGGTTTATGAGTTCGACGAGAACTTCAAACCGCTGAAACGCTACTATCTGGGTAATGCTGACGAGATCGCGGCGAAAGCAGCGGCCGTTGCTAACCAGGGTAAAGCGAAGTAAACGTCATTCGTTTAAAAATGAGAAAGCCGACTGCAAGTGAGTCGGCTTTTTTGTTTGTCGTTGCTAACAATGGAGCACATTGCCTGATGCGACGCTGCGCGTCTTATCATGCCTACAAACGTACAGTCATGGCGATTCGACTATAAATTACCCGCGACGCGCTTTTACTGCGTTCGCCAGTTGGCGTAACAGAGCATCGGTATCATCCCAGCCAATGCAGGCATCGGTGATGCTCTTGCCATAGGCCAGCGGTTCCCCGCTCTCGAGGCTCTGATTGCCTTCCACCAGATGACTTTCGACCATCACACCAATAATGGCTGTTTCGCCACCGGCAATCTGCTGGCAAACGTCAGCACAGACATCCATCTGTTTTTTGAACTGTTTGGACGAGTTAGCATGGCTGAAATCGATCATCACTTGAGCTGGCAGACCCGCCTTTTTCAACCCTTCTTTCACTTCAGCAACGTGCTTCGCGCTGTAGTTAGGCTCTTTACCACCGCGCAGAATGATATGGCAATCGCCGTTACCGCTGGTATTCACAATCGCCGAATGCCCCCATTTAGTTACGGACAGGAAGCAGTGCGGCGCACCGGCGGCATTAATGGCATCGATAGCCACTTTAATCGTACCGTCGGTGCCATTTTTGAAGCCGACCGGGCAAGAAAGACCAGACGCCAGTTCGCGGTGTACCTGCGATTCAGTTGTACGCGCGCCAATTGCTCCCCAGCTCATCAGGTCAGCGAGATACTGAGGGGTGATCATATCCAGGAATTCGCCAGCCGCTGGCAGGCCGCTGTCGTTAATATCGAGCAGCAATTTACGGGCAATACGCAAACCGTCGTTGATCTGGAAGCTGTTGTCCATATGCGGATCGTTGATCAGCCCTTTCCAGCCCACCGTTGTACGCGGCTTTTCAAAATAAACGCGCATTACGATTTCCAGCTCATCTTTCAGCTCATCACGCAGCGCCAGCAAGCGAGTGGCGTACTCTTTAGCCGCGACGGGATCATGAATAGAACACGGACCAATCACCACTAACAGGCGATCATCATTACCTTTCAGGATCTTATGGATCGCTTTTCGGGCATGGGCAACCGTATTCGCGGCATTTTCAGTGGCAGGGAATTTTTCCAGCAGTGCGACAGGAGGAAGTAACTCTTTGATTTCTTTGATGCGTAAATCGTCGTTCTGATAATTCATGTCTGTTCCAGTGTTGCCATACTTATCTTGGTGAATGCAATCCTTCCAATCTATATCTTCCGTCAGAATGTGTAAACGGGGTTTTACACTATGGACGGAATAATCCTGGAATCGGCAAGAAATACGCCAGATTGTCGCGGAAAACGAGATCTCTCCTACAATTTCTAACTGTAACTTCTCTGTTTATTAATTTTTTCAAGATTCTCTGCTGGATCTATCCTTCTGGCTGAAATCTTAAACCATTGCCTGATATTCACCTGCAAATGCACTGTTGGAAGAGGTTATCCGACATAACGACCATAACAGGAGCATCCTATGAAAATGACAAAACTGGCCACACTATTTCTGACTGCCACTTTAAGCCTTGCCAGCGGTGCCGCGCTGGCTGCCGATAGCGGAGCGCAAACCAATAACGGCCAGGCAAACGCAGCGGCAGATGCGGGCCAGGTTGCCCCGGACGCTCGTGAAAATGTCGCACCAAATAACGTCGATAATAACGGGGTTAATACCAACTCGGGCGGGACTATGCTGCACCCGAATGGTTCATCCATGAATAATGACGGCATGACCAAAGACGAAGAGCACAAAAACACCATGTGCAAAGACGGTCGCTGCCCGGACATCAATAAAAAGGTCCAAACCGGTGATGGCATCAACAATGATGTCGATACCAAAACCGACGGTACTACGCAGTAAGCCAGGGTATATGGCTGATAATGGGAGAGCGGAGGCTCTCCTTTTTAATTTTTCCCTTCTAAAAGCAGTATGATGTCATAAAGTTAAGTGAGATAAATTAAGGGATGACTCGTCATGGCGCACTCACACACTTCCCCACACCTGCCAGAAGATAATAATGCTCGTCGACTGTTGTATGCTTTCGGCGTGACTGCCGGTTTTATGCTGGTAGAAGTCATTGGCGGTTTTCTTTCCGGTTCCCTGGCATTGCTGGCTGATGCCGGACATATGTTGACCGATACGGCCGCCCTGCTCTTCGCTCTGCTTGCGGTGCAATTTTCTCGTCGTCCCCCCACCATTCGCCACACTTTCGGCTGGCTTAGGTTGACTACACTCGCGGCGTTTGTGAATGCCATTGCCCTGGTAGTAATTACCATTTTGATTGTCTGGGAGGCGATAGAACGTTTCCGCACGCCGCGTCCTGTTGAGGGCGGTATGATGATGGCGATTGCCGTGGCTGGGCTGCTGGCAAATATACTCTCTTTCTGGTTACTTCATCACGGTAGTGAAGAGAAAAACCTCAACGTGCGCGCAGCGGCACTGCATGTACTCGGGGATCTGCTGGGTTCGGTTGGTGCTATCGTTGCCGCGTTGATTATTATCTGGACCGGCTGGACACCTGCTGACCCCATTCTCTCAATACTGGTGTCGCTTCTGGTTCTGCGCAGCGCGTGGCGGTTATTGAAAGACAGCGTGAATGAATTACTTGAAGGTGCGCCGGTATCGCTGGATATCGCTGAACTGAAGCGTCGTATGTGCCGGGAAATCCCGGAAGTCCGTAATGTACACCATGTACACGTGTGGATGGTGGGCGAGAAGCCAGTAATGACGTTGCATGTGCAGGTGATCCCGCCACACGATCACGACGCGCTGTTAGACAAGATCCAGCACTATCTGATGGATCACTATCAGATTGAGCACGCCACCATCCAGATGGAATATCAACCTTGTCATGGGCCAGACTGCCACCTTAATCAAGGCGTATCCGGCCATTCACATCATCACCATTAATGAGACAGCGCGCGCGAACCTCTTTCGCGTGCGCTGTTGACCCACATCCGGCTGCCGTTAAGGGCAATAAACGTCAGGATCAGATACTCCAGCGACATGGCATAGACGCCCTGCAAGGCGAAAATCACCACGCTAATTACGTTAATAATGACCCACAGCAACCAGTTTTCGACGTATTTGCGCGTCATCAGAATCATTGCCACGATGGATAACACCATCATGCAGGAATCCCAGAATGGGAAGGCATCCGGTTGCAGTTCTGGCATCGCCACCTGTAATCCCAACGCTTGCATAATCATGACTGCAACACGGGTCAGGAACGCAAATACAGGGTTGATAAATACCGTCATCAGGCCAATGGCAATGACACAAACAGCGAGCCAGGTTAACGCCTTCGGTAGTGGCAACCAGCGAATCTTCAACTCGGTTTCATGTTGACTGGTTTGTCGCGACCAGGCATACCAGCCGTAAATATTGGCGGCAAAGAAAAATACCTGTAGCAACAAGCTGGCATACAGTTGAATCTGAAAGAAAATAATGCCAAACAGGGTGACGTTGATCAGGCCAAAAAAGTAGTTGCTGATCTTCTCCATACTGGCGAGGCCAATACACAGTAACCCAGCGATCGTCCCTACCGCTTCGATCCATGAGAGATCGTAACCGCCAGCACCGATCGGTATATGAACCAGAATGTTCTGTGTGCTAAAAAAATCCATCTTTCCCCCAAAGCGTAGCGCGACGCCTCATTGTTAGTTATCCACGTAGTGTAGCCGCAAAATCCAGCATGCGGTTGAGCGGCACCAGCGCCCTCTCTCGCAGCTTTTCGTCAACATGCACCTCATGTTTGCTTCCTCCCTGTTCCAGGGCCTCTGCAATGGCTTGAAGGCCATTCATTGCCATCCACGGGCAATGAGCGCAACTTCGACAGGTTGCTCCCTCACCAGCGGTTGGCGCTTCCAGCAATTCTTTATCTGGCACCGCTTGCTGCATTTTGTAGAAAATGCCCCGGTCAGTCGCCACAATCAGTTGCTGATGCGGCAATGTTTTTGCAGCGTTAATCAACTGACTTGTGGAACCAACAGCATCGGCCATATCGACAATAGCTTGTGGTGACTCCGGATGCACCAGTATGGCAGCATCAGGGTACTGTTTTTGTAAGTGGATTAACGCCTGAGTCTTAAACTCGTCATGAACGATGCAGGCACCTTGCCAGCATAAGATGTCTGCGCCTGTCTGTTTTTGCACGTAACGCCCCAAATGTTTGTCTGGTGCCCAGATGATTTTTTCCCCCAAACTATCGAGATAATCAATGAGTTCGACGGCAATGCTTGAAGTTACCACCCAATCTGCACGCGCTTTCACGGCAGCGGAAGTGTTAGCGTAGACGACGACTGTACGATCGGGATGGGCATCGCAAAATGCGTTGAATTCTTCAATCGGGCAGCCGAGATCCAGTGAACATTCAGCCTTAAGTGTTGGCATCAGAATTGTTTTTTCCGGGCTGAGAATTTTGGCGGTTTCACCCATAAATCTCACTCCTGAGACTAAAAGCGTAGAAGCAGAATGCCTTGCACCGAAGCGCGCCATTTCCAAAGAATCAGAAATACAGCCACCGGTTTCTTCAGCCAGCTGTTGAATTTCGGGATCGGTATAGTAGTGGGCGACCATCACCGCATTACGTTCTTTCAACAGACGTTTTATTTTCTCGCGATAATACGCTTTTTCATCAATGCTTAACGGCGTTGGCTTCGGTGGGAAAGGGTATATCGCCGTTTCAGGATCAAACATCACGCTCATCTGGCTATCTCGTTTTACAGGCTTAACGTTTAAACCGATATGAAGCGTTTAACCCGCCACAATCGGCCTAGTTTGTTTTATATGCTAAACAAAATAGCCGAACGGTGAGGAAAAGTCACACGTATTACGCCTAATGTGCAGGATGCGTCATTTTACGCCTAATTCCACCAACGTAGAGTTGCTTGCATAGCAAGCTCCGACTATGTCATCAGGTTTACGAATTGAAATTGTGGGATGCCTGAATAGCAAAAAGGCGCCTTTAGGGCGCTTTTTTACATTGGTGGGTCGTGCAGGATTCGAACCTGCGACCAATTGATTAAAAGTCAACTGCTCTACCAACTGAGCTAACGACCCCTTGCGGGATTATGCTGCTTTAATCATTCAGGATGGTGGGTCGTGCAGGATGACTCGACTTCGTCTCGCCCTTCGGGCCGTTGCTGACGCAACGTTATCCTTCACGTTCTCTACCAGTAACCACCTTTAAATTGGTGGGTCGTGCAGGATTCGAACCTGCGACCAATTGATTAAAAGTCAACTGCTCTACC
>NZ_LFHY01000027.1:0-394 GCF_001660175.1 Escherichia sp. B1147 | reverse complement strand
CTTTGCAGTGCTCACACAGATTGTCTGATGAAAATGAGCAGTAAAACCTCTACAGGCTTGTAGCTCAGGTGGTTAGAGCGCACCCCTGATAAGGGTGAGGTCGGTGGTTCAAGTCCACTCAGGCCTACCAAATTTGCACCGCAAATTTGAGGAGGTTTTAACTACATGTTATGGGGCTATAGCTCAGCTGGGAGAGCGCCTGCTTTGCACGCAGGAGGTCTGCGGTTCGATCCCGCATAGCTCCACCATCTCTGTAGTGATTAAATAAAAAATACTTCAGAGTGTACCTGCAAAGGTTCACTGCGAAGTTTTGCTCTTTAAAAATCTGGATCAAGCTGAAAATTGAAACACTGAACAACGAAAGTTGTTCGTGAGTCTCTCAAATTTTCGCAAC
>NZ_LFHY01000026.1:0-93925 GCF_001660175.1 Escherichia sp. B1147 | reverse complement strand
GATAAATTGTTAAAGAGCAGTGCCGCTTCGCTTTTTCTCAGCGGCGCGGGGTGTGCATATTACGCTTTCCCGCTACAGAGTCAAGCATTTTTTTTGCTTTTCTCTGCCGGAATTCTCAGAAAAATCCCGCTGACCCGGCGGCTTGTTTGCCGTTGTTCCGTGTCAGTGGTGGCGCATTATAGGGAGTTATTCTGAGCTGACAAGAGGAAATTTAAAATAATTTTCCGAATGCGCGTTTTTTATTCTTTATGCTTATTTAGGCGTCGCTTTGTTGGTTAAATGAGCGATTTCTCGGGCAAAATTCGCAACCTGCTCCCAATCGGTATAAACAACCTCTTTGCGCGTATCTGTTTCTCCGCCTGACATCTTCATAATCAGCTTGATCATAAAGCGGTCGTACCAACGATAGCGTGGATAACGCAGCGCCCCGGCAATAACGGCACAGCGATCGGGACGCCATTGTGAGTTCATCAGAAACTTCCGCGCGTAGCTGTTAGTCTGCACAGTCCGCTTCTCCGGCTTGCGTGCCACCAGGTTGACGGAGTAAAAGGCACTCGGCATTGAGTTCAGCCGGGTGGCATGCTTTTTGACAAATGCCTGGAACGCAGAATGATAGTGACCGTAGCGAATAGAAGCGCCAATCACCACGCGGTCGTAGTTTTCCCATTGTGGTTCTTCGGTGCGATGCACATTGGCGACATCTGCCTGGATCCCCAGTTCTTTCAGTTCCGAAGCCAGGTACGAGGCAATCTCGCGTGTTTGTCCGTCCCTTGTTGAGAAAAGAATTAATGTTTTCACGTATTACTCCATCATTCACGCCAGAAAGTCGGGGTAAAGAGCACCAGCAAAGTAAAGACTTCCAGACGACCAAATAGCATATTGGCAATCAGGATCCATTTAGCCACCGGGTTCATGCTGGTAAAGTTATCCGCAACCACGCCAAGCCCTGGCCCCAGGTTATTCAATGTCGCAACAACCGACGCAAAGGCAGAAAAGTCATCCACGCCAGTGGCGATAATCGCCAGCATACTGACAATAAACACCAATGCATAGGCGGAGAAAAATCCCCAAACGGCTTCGAGGATACGTTCCGGCAGTGCGCGATTCCCCAGCTTAATGCTATACACGGCGTTCGGGTGCACCAGTCGTTTTAGTTCACGATTCCCCTGCTTGAATAGCAGCAGAATGCGGATCACTTTCAGGCCACCGCCCGTTGACCCGGCGCAACCGCCGATAAAAGCAGAACATAACAGCAGCACCGGCAAGAAGAGCGGCCAGCGGGCAATGCTATCGGTGGTAAACCCGGCGGTTGTCGCCATCGACACCACCTGAAAAAACGCCTGGTTAATTGTCATTAGCGCCGAACTGTAGACATTATGAAACCACAGCACGAGGGTACAAATAACCACCAGCGTAAACTGTACGCCGATAAACATGCGAAATTCCGGATCGCGCCAGTAGACCTTCAGACTACGCCCACTTAGCAGCGAAAAGTGCAGACCGTAGTTACAGCCGGAGATCAGCAGGAAGATAGCAATGATGGTGTTAATGGTCGGGCTATCGAAATATCCGACGCTGGCATCATGCGTCGAGAAGCCGCCAATGGCGATAGTCGCAAAGCTATGACCGATGGCATCAAAGGCATTCATTCCGGCAAACCACAGCGCCAGCGCACAGGCGACGGTCAGCAAGACATAAATTAGCCACAAGGTTTTCGCCGTTTCCGCAATACGCGGGCGCATTTTGTTATCTTTCAGCGGGCCGGGCATTTCTGCGCGATAGAGCTGCATCCCACCTACGCCGAGGATAGGCAGTATCGCGACCGCCAGCACGATGATCCCCATCCCACCAAACCATTGCAGCATCTGGCGATAAAAGAGGATGGCGTGAGGGAGTGAATCCAGCCCCACCAGCGTAGTTGCCCCCGTGGTAGTCAGGCCGGAGAAAGATTCAAAAAACGCATCGGTAATCGTGAGATTTGGGCTTTCCGAGAAAATAAAAGGGAGCGCACCGACGCTACCCAGCACGGTCCAGAACAGCACCACAATCAGAAACCCTTCACGGGATTTCAGTTCGCCCTTCTCTTTACGATTAGGCCACCACAGCATAGAGCCAATGGCGAGGGCGACAAAAAAGGTCTGGGTAAAAGCGCGGCCCGCCCCATCCCGGTAGATGAGTGCTACCAGCCCAGGGATAATCATGGTCCCTGAAAATAAGATGACCAGTAGTCCAACGATTCGGGTAATGGCGCGAAAATGCATCTCTGCCGCTTCCTTAGTTCTGCAAAACGAAGTGGGGATTATTCTTCAATCGCTAACAATTGCAATGAACCACGGCTAAAATCCGCCAGCTTTGCGGAAAATTCAGCCACTTTCGCCGCAGGAAGCGCCACCCGCAGCAGAACGAATGCCTGATAATCACTGTTGATAATTTTGCCGTCACACTGCCCCAGCAACGCTTCAATGCCGGTTAACTGACTATATTCACATTGCAAAGTATATTCGGTTAATGGCGTCTTGCGTTGGGTCGTAAGCTGGCGTAGCGCCTGATTCACGCCGCCGCCATACGCTTTCACTAACCCACCGGTGCCAAGCAATATACCGCCGTAGTAGCGCACCACCACGGCGGTAATTTCCCCAACGCCGCTGCCCATCAGCTGGGCCAGCATCGGTTTGCCCGCCGTTCCCGCCGGCTCTCCGTCGTCTGAGAAACCCAGTTGCTGTGAATCGTCAGGCGCACCCGCCACCCACGCCACGCAATGGTGGCGAGCATCGGGATGCTCTGTCCGCACCGATTCAACAAACGCTTTCGCCGCCTCAACGCCATCGGTATGTGCCAATAGCGTAATGAAGCGGCTTTTTTTGATCTCTTCAACAACCGTGACCGGTGCCGCGGGTATTAACCAGCTTTCCATCACGCCAGTTTCAGATCCCGGGTCATGTTTTCCACGTTGTTTTCGTGGATCACCACGTTGTCTTCGATACGAATGCCGCCGAACGGTTTCAGTGCTTCAATTTTCTGCCAGTTGAAGTGTTTACTGAACTGCCCTTCACGCCACGGCGCCAGCAGTGATTCGATGAAGTAGATACCCGGTTCGATGGTTAACACCATGCCCGGCTGGAGAATACGAGTGCAACGCAGGTACGGATATTTTGCCGGTGCCGCAAGATGCGTACCGCTATCATCCTGCATAAAACCAGCTACGTCATGCACCTGCAGGCCCAGCGGATGGCCGATACCGTGCGGCATAAACGGTCCAGTCAGATCGTTTTCGACCATCGCCTCTTCACTCATATCGGTGATGATTTGATGTTTACGCAGCAGTTTGGCGATGCGCTGATGGAACTGGATGTGGTAATCCACATAGCTGACGCCTGCTTTCATGGTGGCGATCAGCGCCAGTTGTTCATCATTAACGTCTTTCATCAGCTGTGCGTAGTCGTTATCGCTTTTTGCCGACCAGGTACGGGTCAGGTCAGCCGCATAGCCGTTATATTCTGCCCCGGCATCCAGCAGGAAGCTGCGCATCTCTTCCGGCGCCTGATGATCCAGTTTGGTGTAATGCAGCACCGCAGCGTGTTCGTTAAGCGCCACAATGTTGCTGTAAGGTACGTCGGTATCACGATGGCCGGTCGCGGTCAGATAGGCAATATTGATATCGAACTCGCTCATGCCAGAACGGAACGCTTCTTCTGCCGCGCGATGACCGTTGACTGCCATTTTCTGCGCTTCACGCATACAGGCCAGCTCGTACTCAGTTTTAAAGGAGCGGTAGTAATGCAGGTAGTCGATAACCCCTTTCGGGTTGATGTTGCTGGCCTCAATGCCCAGTTGCAGCGCACGTTCCGGTACCGGGCCGATATAACCGATATTGCCGCGCGCAGCGGGCAGCAGGCTACCAATGCCATCGGCTTTCGGCAGCGCGATCACTTCCACATCCTCAGTCCAGAAAGAGGTCGGCAAAGGTTCGACGTTGTGCCAGTAATCAACCGGCAGATAAAACCACAGTTTCGGCTTGTTCACGCCATCCACCAGCAACCAGCAGTTTGGCACCTGGGTTACCGGCACCCACGCTTTGAATTGCGGGTTCACTTTAAACGGATAAGGATGATCGTCGAGAAAAACATTGAACAACTCGCCGGAGTGAATAAGTAATGCATCCAGCTTGAAGCGCGCCAGTGCATCGCGAGTCCGTTCTTGTAAGGTAGCTATATGATTTTTATAGAGCGAGGCCAGTGATTCCATTTTTTACCCTTCTGTTTTTTTGACCTTAAGTCTCCGCATCTTAGCACATCGTTAATACAGAGCGTGATTTCTGCCGAGCGTGATCAGAACGGCATTTCTTTAATCTTTTGTTTGCATATTTTTAACACAAAATACACACTCCATCTCATCTGGTACGACCAGATCACCTTGCGGATTCAGGAGACTGACATGCTTTACAAAGGCGACACCCTGTACCTTGACTGGCTGGAAGATGGCATTGCCGAACTGGTATTTGATGCCCCAGGTTCAGTTAATAAACTCGACACTGCGACCGTCGCCAGCCTCGGCGAGGCCATCGGCGTGCTGGAACAGCAATCAGATTTAAAAGGGCTGCTGCTGCGTTCGAATAAAGCAGCCTTTATCGTCGGTGCCGATATCACCGAATTTTTGTCCCTGTTCCTCGTTCCTGAAGAACAGTTAAGCCAGTGGCTGCATTTTGCCAATAGCGTGTTTAATCGCCTGGAAGATCTGCCGGTGCCGACCATTGCCGCCGTCAACGGCTATGCGCTGGGCGGTGGCTGTGAATGCGTGCTGGCGACCGATTATCGTCTGGCAACGCCAGATCTGCGTATCGGTCTGCCGGAAACCAAACTGGGCATCATGCCGGGCTTTGGCGGTTCTGTACGTATGCCACGTATGCTCGGCGCAGACAGCGCGCTGGAAATCATTGCCGCTGGTAAAGACGTCGGCGCGGATCAGGCGCTGAAAATCGGTCTGGTGGATGGCGTAGTCAAAGCAGAAAAACTGATTGAAGGCGCGATAGCGATTTTACGCCAGGCCATTAACGGCGACCTCGACTGGAAAGCGAAACGTCAGCCGAAGCTGGAACCGCTGAAACTGAGCAAGATTGAAGCCACCATGAGCTTCACCATCGCTAAAGGGATGGTCGCACAAACGGCAGGAAAACATTATCCGGCGCCCATCACCGCAGTAAAAACCATTGAAGCTGCTGCCCGTTTTGGTCGTGAAGAAGCCTTAAACCTGGAAAACAAAAGCTTTGTCCCGCTGGCGCATACCAACGAAGCCCGCGCACTGGTCGGCATTTTCCTTAACGATCAATATGTAAAAGGCAAAGCGAAGAAACTCACCAAAGACGTTGAAACACCGAAGCAGGCCGCCGTTCTGGGCGCAGGCATTATGGGTGGCGGTATCGCTTACCAGTCCGCGTGGAAAGGCGTACCGGTTGTCATGAAAGATATCAACGACAAGTCGTTAACCCTCGGTATGACAGAGGCCGCGAAACTGCTAAACAAGCAGCTTGAGCGCGGCAAGATCGATGGTCTGAAACTGGCTGGCGTGATCTCCACGATCCAGCCAACGCTCGACTATGCCGGGTTTGACCGCGTGGATGTTGTGGTAGAAGCGGTTGTTGAAAACCCGAAAGTGAAAAAAGCCGTGCTGGCAGAAACCGAGCAGAAAGTACGTCCGGATACCGTGCTGGCCTCTAACACTTCAACCATTCCTATCAGCGAACTGGCCAATGCGCTGGAACGCCCGGAAAACTTCTGCGGGATGCACTTCTTTAACCCGGTTCACCGGATGCCGTTAGTAGAAATTATTCGCGGCGAGAAAAGCTCTGACGAAACCATCGCGAAAGTCGTCGCCTGGGCGAGCAAGATGGGTAAAACGCCAATTGTGGTTAACGACTGCCCGGGCTTCTTCGTTAACCGCGTGCTGTTCCCCTACTTCGCGGGATTCAGCCAGTTGCTTCGCGACGGCGCGGACTTCCGCAAGATCGACAAAGTGATGGAAAAACAGTTTGGCTGGCCGATGGGTCCGGCATATCTGCTGGATGTCGTGGGGATTGATACCGCGCATCACGCTCAGGCGGTAATGGCAGCAGGCTTCCCGCAGCGGATGCAGAAAGATTATCGCGATGCCATCGACGCACTGTTTGATGCCAACCGTTTTGGTCAGAAGAACGGCCTCGGTTTCTGGCGTTATAAAGAAGACAGCAAAGGCAAGCCGAAGAAAGAAGAAGATACCGCCGTTGACGACCTGCTGGCAGAAGTCAGCCAGCCGAAGCGTGATTTCAGCGAGGAAGAGATTATCGCCCGCATGATGATCCCGATGGTCAACGAAGTGGTGCGCTGTCTGGAAGAAGGCATTATCGCCACTCCGGCAGAAGCGGATATGGCGCTGGTCTACGGCCTGGGCTTCCCTCCGTTCCACGGCGGCGCGTTCCGCTGGCTGGACACCCTCGGTAGCGCAAAATACCTCGATATGGCACAGCAATATCAGCACCTCGGCCCGCTATATGAAGTGCCGGAAGGTCTGCGTAATAAAGCGCGTCATAACGAACCGTACTATTCCCCGGTTGAGCCAGCCCGTCCGGTTGGCGACCTGAAAACGGCTTAAGGAGTCACAATGGAACAGATTGTCATTGTCGATGCAATTCGCACCCCGATGGGCCGTTCGAAGGGCGGTGCTTTTCGTAACGTGCGTGCGGAAGATCTCTCCGCTCATTTAATGCGTAGCCTGCTGGCACGTAACCCGGCGCTGGAAGCAGCCGCCCTCGACGATATTTACTGGGGCTGTGTGCAGCAGACGCTGGAGCAAGGTTTTAACATCGCCCGTAACGCGGCGCTGTTGGCTGAAGTGCCGCACTCTGTCCCGGCGGTTACCGTCAATCGCTTGTGTGGTTCATCCATGCAGGCACTGCATGACGCAGCACGAATGATCATGACCGGCGATGCGCAGGCATGTCTGGTCGGCGGCGTGGAACATATGGGCCATGTACCGATGAGCCACGGTGTCGATTTTCACCCCGGACTTAGCCGCAATGTCGCCAAAGCGGCGGGCATGATGGGCTTAACGGCAGAAATGCTGGCGCGTATGCACGGTATCAGCCGTGAAATGCAGGATGCCTTTGCCGCACGGTCACACGCTCGCGCCTGGGCCGCCACGCAGTCGGGGGCATTTAAAAATGAAATCATCCCGACCGGTGGTCACGATGCCGACGGCGTCCTGAAGCAGTTTAATTACGACGAAGTGATTCGCCCGGAAACCACCGTGGAAGCCCTCGCCACGCTGCGTCCGGCGTTTGATCCAGTCAGCGGTACGGTGACTGCGGGTACGTCTTCTGCTCTCTCCGATGGCGCAGCTGCCATGCTGGTGATGAGCGAAAGCCGCGCCCGTGAATTAGGTCTTCAGCCGCGCGCCCGCGTGCGCTCGATGGCGGTCGTCGGTTGTGATCCGTCGATTATGGGTTATGGCCCGGTTCCGGCCTCGAAGCTGGCGCTGAAAAAAGCGGGGCTTTCTGCCAGCGATATCGGCGTATTCGAGATGAACGAAGCCTTTGCCGCGCAGATCCTGCCGTGTATTAAAGATCTCAGGTTAATGGAGCAGATTGACGAGAAGATCAATCTCAACGGTGGCGCGATCGCACTGGGCCATCCGCTGGGCTGTTCCGGCGCGCGTATCAGCACCACGCTGCTGAATCTGATGGAGCGCAAAGACGTCCAGTTCGGTCTGGCGACGATGTGTATCGGTCTGGGTCAGGGTATTGCAACGGTGTTTGAGCGGGTTTAAACACATGCCGGATGCGGCGTAAACGCCTTATCCGGCCCTATTTGTAGGCACGATAAGACGCGACAGCGTCGCATCGGGCATTGTTTGCCGGATGCGACATAGATGTAAATGCCACTGTATAAAGTTTTAGTTGCCGTTTTTCCCGCCTGTCAGGGGCGGGTTTTTTATGGCTTAGATAAACGCAAACGCATCGCCAAACAGGCGATCTTCCCGCGCATTACGCTCACGGCAAAACAGGTCACGGGCGATTTTCGCCATCTCAAAGCGGCCAGCAATATAGATATCATGCTCCGCCAGCGTACCGTGATCCTGCAATACCGCTGTTAATACCGTGCCAGTACGACCACGCCAGCCCGCTTCCGGTTGTTCGACCACCGGCACCACTTGCAGGCCAGGATGCTTCAGAGAAAGCGCCTCAAGCTCGGAGAGATCATAAAGATGCTGCTCTTCACGCCCGCCCCAGTAAATGGTGATATCGCGATTGGGATTACGCGCCAGCGCCGTCAGCAAAATCGAGCGCGCATAAGAGAAGCCTGTACCGCCAGCAATCAGTATCATCGGACGTTCTTCATCATCGCGCAGCCACGCTTCACCGTGAGGAATATCCACCACGATTTGATGATCTTTAAGGATGCGATCCATAACGGCTTTGGCGTAGAGATTGATTTCCGAAGCGCCAATGTGCAGCTCAATGAAACCTTGTTCATTCGGCGTCGAAGCCATTGAGAACGGGCGTTTGTCACGCTCGTCCATCACTACCATCAAATATTGACCAGCACGAAAAGAAAAGGCCGCGTCTGGCACGATTCGGACACGATATACGGTATCCGTGATAGCTTCTACCGAGGTCACTTTACAGCTTAAGGTTGTCATGCGCTTTCTCTGTCGGATCGATAAATAGGGCAATACAAACGCGCCTCAGGCGCTTTTACCGTTGTTAAAAATAGCCAGTTCATCCCAGATGGCATCAATACGTGCGACGACGTCCGGATCTTTTTTGATTGGACGTCCCCATTCACGCTGAGTTTCCCCTGGCCATTTATTCGTGGCATCCAGCCCCATTTTTGAACCCAGCCCGGAAACGGGCGAGGCAAAATCCAGATAATCAATAGGCGTATTTTCCACCAACACCGTATCCCGCGCAGGGTCCATACGGGTGGTAATTGCCCAAATCACATCGTTCCAGTCGCGTGCGTTAACATCATCATCGCAGACGATCACGAACTTAGTGTACATAAACTGGCGTAAGAATGACCAGACGCCCATCATGACGCGCTTTGCGTGTCCAGCGTACTGCTTTTTGATCGTCACGACCGCCAGGCGATAGGAGCAACCTTCCGGCGGCAGGTAGAAATCGACAATTTCCGGAAACTGTTTTTGCAGAATCGGCACGAACACTTCGTTCAACGCCACGCCCAGTACCGCAGGTTCATCTGGCGGACGTCCGGTATAGGTGGAGTGATAAATCGCATCTTCACGCTGGGTAATATGTGTCACGGTAAATACCGGGAAACTATCGACTTCGTTATAGTAACCGGTGTGGTCGCCATACGGCCCTTCCGGCGCCATCTCACCAGGTTCAATATACCCTTCCAGTACGATTTCTGCACTGGCAGGCACTTCGAGGTCATTGGAAATACATTTCACCACTTCGGTTTTCGTGCCGCGTAGCAACCCGGCAAAAGCATATTCCGACAATGTATCCGGAACTGGCGTCACTGCGCCGAGAATGGTTGCAGGATCAGCACCCAGCGCCACAGAAACCGGGAAACGTTCGCCCGGATGCGCCGCGCACCACTCCTGATAATCCAGTGCGCCGCCGCGATGCGACAGCCAGCGCATAATCAGTTTATTTTTACCAATCAACTGCTGGCGATAAATGCCCAGATTCTGCCGCTCTTTATGCGGGCCGCGCGTCACGGTCAGCCCCCAGGTAATCAGCGGAGCGGCGTCTTCCGGCCAGCAGGTCATAATGGGGATACGATTAAGATCGACGTCATCACCAGAGACGATTTTTTGTTGGCAAGGTGCACCGCGCAGCCGTTTCGTCGGCATGTTCAACACCTGCTTAAACTGCGGCAGTTTATCAAACAGGTCGCGGAAACCTTTTGGCGGCTCCGGCTCTTTCAGAAACGCCAATAATTTACCGACCTCACGCAGTGCCGAAACATCTTCCTGGCCCATGCCCATCGCCACGCGCTTTGGCGTACCAAACAGGTTGCACAGCACCGGCATCGAATAACCTTTGGGGTTTTCAAACAACAACGCAGGTCCACCGGCACGCAGAGTGCGGTCAGCAATTTCAGTGATTTCCAGATGCGGATCCACCGGGAGCGTGATACGTTTTAGCTCACCCTGCTGTTCAAGCAGCGTCAGGAAGTCGCGTAAATCGTTATATTTCATGGCGTCCATTGTAGCCTCTTAATCTTCGCCCATTATACGGCGTTCATCTTCGCGATGCTGTAAATTTGTTAAATTAGCGTGAACTCTGACGGCATAACGCAAACCGGGGAATATAATTAACTTAGCGTGAAGCTTTTGCTATCCTTGCGCCCCGATTAAACGGATAAGAGTCATTATGCAATCCTGGTATTTACTGTACTGCAAGCGCGGGCAACTTCAACGTGCCCAGGAACACCTCGAAAGACAGGCGGTGAATTGCCTGGCGCCGATGATCACCCTGGAAAAAATCGTGCGAGGCAAACGTACCGCAGTCAGTGAACCCTTGTTCCCCAACTACCTGTTTGTGGAATTTGACCCGGAAGTGATTCATACCACAACTATCAGCGCTACCCGCGGTGTCAGCCACTTTGTGCGCTTTGGCGCATCGCCGGCGATAGTCCCATCAGCGGTAATTCATCAACTGTCGGTATATAAACCGGAAGATATTGTTGATCCGGCGACACCATATCCTGGTGATAAGGTGCTTATCACCGAAGGTGCTTTCGAAGGTTTTCAGGCTATTTTCACCGAACCCGACGGCGAGGCTCGCTCTATGCTATTGCTTAATCTTATCAATAAAGAGATTAAGCACAGTGTGAAGAACACCGAGTTCCGCAAACTCTAGAACGCAATCCCAAACAGTGTTTTGACATTGGCATCCGTGGTGGCAGCCAGCCATGCGGCATCTTCTCTACGCCAGTGCGCAATACGTTGCAAAATATGGTGCAGATGGGCTGGCTCGTTGCGCCGGGATGATGGCTTCGGCGTGAGATCGCGCGGGAGCAAATACGGCGCATCAGTTTCGATCAGCAATTTCTCCGCCGGAATCAACGGCAACAGTTCCCGCAGCTCCAGTCCGCGTCGTTCATCGCAAACCCAACCGGTGATGCCGATATAAATTCCACGCGCCACGCACGCCTGCATCTCTTCGCGTGTGCCGGTAAAGCAATGAAGAACCGCACCAGGCACTTTATCCAGCCACGGCTCCAGCAATGTCATAAACCGCTCGTGGGCATCGCGACAGTGCATAAATACCGGCATGTTTAATTCTGCGGCAATGCGTAGCTGGGCAACAAAAGCGCGTTCCTGCTCTTCCGGCGTCGAAAAGTTGCGGTTAAAGTCGAGACCACATTCACCAATCGCCACCACTTCTGGCTGCGCGGCCAGCTCAATAATCGCTTCTTCAGTCGCAGCTTGCCACTGGCTGCTGTCGTGAGGATGTACGCCCGCCGTTGACCAACAGGACGAATACTGACGCGCCAGCTTTTGCGCATGCTGGCTTTCACGCAGGTTAGTGCCGGTGATGAGTAGCCCATTAACTCCCGCGTCAAAAGCGCGCGCTACAACATCATCACGGTCTTTCGCAAATTGCGAACTGGTCAAATTAACGCCGATATCAAACATCCTGTACTCCATATGACAACCGCCCTGACGGGCGGTTGAATTTATTCTTCAGTTTTTTCGCTTTCTGCTTCAGCGTCGTTTTCTTCTTCCCGGTTTCGACCTTTACCAACGTAAAAGCGTGAGAAGAAGACACCGATTTCAAACAGGCAATACATCGGGATCGCCAGCAGCGTTTGCGAAAAGACATCCGGTGGCGTCAGCAGCATCCCGACGACAAATGCGCCAACCAGCACATACGGACGTTTTTTGCGTAAGTCTTCTGGCGAGGTAATCCCCATCCAGCACAGCAGCACAATCGCTACAGGCACTTCAAAGGAGATACCAAACGCCATAAACAGCGCCATCACGAAGCTCAAATAGCTGGCAATGTCGGTGGATACCTGCACCCCTTCAGGCGCGGTATTGGCAAGGAAACCAAACGCCAGCGGGAAGACCACGAAATAAGCGAACGCCATGCCGATATAAAACAGCAGAGAGCTGGAAACCAGCAGCGGCACCACAAGGCGACGTTCGTGCTTATACAGTGCAGGAGCGATAAATGCCCACACCTGATAGAGAATCACCGGCGCTGACAGAATCAGCGACACCATAAAGGTCAGCTTGATTGGCGTAAAGAACGGCGAGGCCACGTCGGTGGCGATCATCGTTGAACCTTGCGGCAACTGCTTGATCAACGGCGCGGATACCAGGTGATAGATATCATTGGCGAAATAGACCAAACACAGGAATATCACGATCACCGCGATAATGCAGTTCAGCAGACGCTTACGCAGCTCAATCAGATGCGTGATAAGCGGTTGAGTATCTTCTACAGACATGTTTACGGTTTATCACTCGACGAAGGGGAAGGTGCAGCGGTTTTCGGTTCAGCGTCCGCAGCAGGTTTTACCACCGGCTCTGGTGTGGTTTCTGGCTTCTGTTCCGGCGAACTGGCCTGCGTTTGTGCAGCGGCAGGCGTTACGCCTTCATGCGCAGCTTCATTATCTTTCACCACCGGGTTATGGATGGTGTGCGCTTCATCGCTCACCTTTTCAGGATCGTTTGCAACGTAGGAACGCTTCATCGACTCCGCGGCCTGGCGTAGTTCATCCATCGACGCTTTTAGTTCGGGCGTAAGGTTGGTGAGACTCGCCTTTTCAACCTTTTTCAGGCTGTCCTGAAACTCCTGGAGTTTTAACTCCTGGGTCAGTTCGTTCTGCACCGTTGTCGCCAGTGAACGCAACGCGCGAATCCAGCCCGCAACCGTTTTTACCGCTACAGGCAGTCGTTGCGGCCCCAGAACGACGAGGCCGATGATGAACACCAATAGCAGTTCGCTAAAACCGATATCAAACACGGATTACACCTGCTCTTTATCGTGGCGCTTTGCGTCTTCTGTTTTAGCCTGTTCCTGATTCGTATCCGCCTGCTTATCGGCGATAGTTTTCGCAGTAAAATCAGCATCCTGACTGGTTTTATCCTGCTTTGGTTCATCATCGCTCATTGCTTTTTTAAAGCCTTTGATCGATGCACCAAGATCGGAACCGATGGAGCCGAGCTTTTTGGTGCCAAAAAGCAGTACAACGATGACGGCAATAATCAATAACTGCCAAATACTGATACCACCCATACATGTTCCTCTGTGGTAGATGATGATTAAACAAGGCCGCATTATACGTTACACGGCCCGCCTTGAGCGATGAAAAAATCAGCGTGTTTTGCGCCAACCGACAAACCAGGCGATCAGACCGCCCGCCATTAGCCAGCCGGGCATCAGCCCCCATTCAGGTCGGCTGACCAACAAGAATGTACCGCTTAATACTAACGTCGCGCCAATTCCGAGAAAATAACGCGATTGCCCCTGACGTACATGATTTGACTGAAGCTCGCGCGCAATCTTATCAACACTGTGCTGTAAATACTTGCCCTGGCGCAAACTGTCGTAAACCAGCTCAGGCAGTTCTGGCATTTTTTCGACCCAGAACGGCGCTTTTTCCTTAAATGCTCTCACCAGCGCAGGAATACCGACCTGATCTTTAATCCACGACTCGAGGAAAGGCTTCGCCGTTTTCCATAAATCGAGCTGCGGATAAAGCTGGCGTCCTACCCCTTCGATGTAGAGTAAGGTTTTCTGGAGTAACACCAGTTGCGGTTGCACTTCCATATTGAAGCGACGCGCCGTATTAAACAGATTTAACAGCACATGTCCAAACGAAATTTCTGCCAGTGGTTTTTCAAAAATAGGTTCACAGACCGTACGAATGGCAAATTCGAACTCTTCGACGTTGGTATCTGGCGGAACCCAGCCTGAATCGACGTGCAGTTCTGCCACTTTGCGATAGTCACGGTTAAAGAAAGCGATAAAGTTTTCTGCCAGATAGCGTTTATCTTCTTTGTTTAGCGAGCCGACTATTCCGCAATCAATGCCGATATATTTCGGGTTTTCTGGGTGTTCATAGCTTACGAAGATGTTACCTGGATGCATATCGGCATGGAAAAAGCTGTCGCGAAAGACCTGGGTGAAGAACACCTGCACACCGCGTTCTGCCAGCAATTTCATGTTGGTGCCGTTTTTCTCCAGCGCTGCGACATCAGAAACGGGAATGCCGTAAATGCGCTCCATCACCATCATCCCTTCACTGCAATAGTCAGGGTAAACTTCCGGGATGTAGAGCATCGGGCTATTTTCGAAATTACGCCGAAGCTGAATGGCGTTAGCGGATTCCCGTAACAGATTCAGTTCATCAATCAGCGTTTTTTCGTACTCGCGCACCACTTCAGTTGGACGTAGACGACGACCATCCGGCAGTAAGCGCGGCACCCAACGGGCCAGACGGTAGATAAGTTTCAGATCCGCTTTAATCACTGGCAAAATATCCGGGCGGATAACTTTAATCACCACCTCTTTGCCATTCGACTTCAACCGAGCAGTATGCACCTGCGCAACGGAAGCCGATGCCAGGGGCGTAATGTCAAAATCATCAAACCACGCTTCCACCGGCAGGCCCCCCATCGCAGCTTCAATCTGCTGCTTCGCCAGCTTGCCATCAAACGGAGCGACTTTGTCCTGCAAGAGTGCCAGTTGGTCAGCAATATGCGGCGGGAACAGGTCGCGACGGGTAGACAACATCTGCCCAAACTTGATCCATACCGGACCCAGCTCTTGCAGCGCCAGTCGCAGTCGCTCACCTAACGGTTTATCTTTATGCCGGTTTGGCATCCAGAAGAGCGTGTATCGCCATAGCCGCAGCGGCAAGGTGATACGCATTTTAGGGATCAGTTCATCAAGTCCGTAGCTTAAAAAAGTGCGAATGATGAAATACAGGCGCCGTACTTCACCTGGCGTCATTAAACTGCCTCCAGTTTTTCCAGCCGTTTGGTTAACGCATCAACGGCACGTTCAACAGCGGCTGTCTCTTCCGCAAACCAGGCCACTTCAAGCGGACCAGGTGCCATACGCCACTCTTCGGTAATTGCTTCTGCCACGTAACGTTGCTGGCGTTTAATACCGTGATGCAGGAACTTTGCGCCACCGCGCAGAGCTTTGCTGATGCCTTCGGCGGCGATATCACCAGTATAAGGAGCCAGCAGTTCCGCAGGATCAAACTCCGCCAGATCCGCTAACGCAACGAAATTCTGTACCACTTGAATATCGCCCTGCACTTCCAGCTCACCGCTACGAATTAACGCGGCAAGCTGCTGGCGGTCGCGAAGTTTCGGCAACACACTGGCGTAGGCGATAACGGTGCAGTCAGCATCGCTGGCCCATTCGCCCAGCACATCGACCTGGCGTTCACTAAACACCAGAATTAGCGACGTCGAAAAGCCTTTTACCTCTATGCGCAATACTTTGCCCAGCAGACGCGAGCGGGCAGTTTTCAGCGCGGGTGAACGATACAGGAAGGTGTTGAGCAGACTTTCTATTCCTGCCGTCACTAAAGGTTTAAAAGGCATAGTCGTACTCCTGTCAGAACTTATAACCACGATGCAGCGCCACAACGCCAGCCGTCAGGTTGTAATAATCGACACTTTCGAATCCTGCATCCTGCATCATGGCTTTCAGGGTATCCTGATCGGGATGCATACGGATGGATTCGGCCAGATAGCGGTAGCTGTCAGCATCGTTCGCCACCAGCGAGCCAATACGTGGCAGCACATGGAAGGAATATGCGTCATAGGCTTTGCTTAACGGTTCGATAATCGGCTTCGAGAACTCAAGCACCAGCAGACGACCGCCAGGTTTCAGCACGCGATACATCGAACGCAGGGCTTTATCTTTATCGGTGACGTTACGCAGACCAAACGAGATGGTGATGCAATCAAAAGTGTTATCCGGGAACGGCAGCGCCTCGGCGTTTGCCTGAACATACTCAACGTTGCCAATCACACCGATATTACGCAACTTCTCGCGGCCCATTTTGAGCATGGATTCATTGATATCGGCGAGGACCACTTTGCCAGTTTCACCGACCAGGCGGGAGAATTTTGCCGTCAGATCGCCGGTACCGCCAGCCAGATCCAGCACGGTCTGCCCTCGACGCACGCCGCTGCAATCGATCGTGAATCGCTTCCACAAACGATGAATACCAAATGACATCAAATCATTCATGACATCATATTTCGATGCCACGGAATGGAAAACGTGGGCGACCATATCCGCTTTTTGTTCCTTCGCGACGGTCTGAAAACCAAAGTGCGTCGTTTCTTGTGACTTATCCACCATCTCAATGCCTGCTCATCAAAAAATTGTTCCAGAAGTGTAACAGATTGGGCGTCGATGCCCTAGATATCTACCCGGCTTAACTACCCCTAATGGGCTAACGCGACTGCTGATTATATTCATCATCGCGTTGATAAGCTTCATTATTCGGCTGCCCCGGAACTGACCGCAGTCGATACTCCTCATCCTGGCTCACCGCCTGTTCAGCTAAATCCGGGTTAATCTCGCGTTTAATTTCTACCCCTAAACCGCGAAATGCTTCTGCCTGCGACAGCACATTTCCGCGACCTGAAGAGAGTTTTTTCATCGCCTGGCGATAGTTATCCTGCGCTTTGTCCAGACTTTGACCAATTGCGGACATATCATCAATAAACAGACGCATCTTGTCGTACAGCTTGCTGGCGCGATCGGCGATTTGTTGGGCGTTACGGCTTTGATGCTCATAACGCCACAGGTTGGCGATAGTACGCAACGCCACCAGCAGCGTAGTGGGGCTAACCAGCATGATATTGTTCTTTAACGCTTCGGTGATCAGCTCCGGCTGGCGATCAAGCGCCAATAAAAACGCCGGTTCGACAGGGATAAACATCAGCACGTAATCCAGCGTTCGTAGCCCCGGCAGCTGTTGATAGTCTTTACGCCCAAGCAAGCGGATGTGATTACGTACCGAAGCAATATGCTCCTGCAATGCGCTTTCGCGGGTATAGTCGTCTTCGGCGTTAAAATAGCGTTCATAGGCGACCAGCGTCATTTTGGCGTCGATCACCACATCTTTTCCTTGCGGCAGCCGTACGATGACATCCGGCTGCATCCGCGAACGGGCGTCATTTTCGATGCTGACCTGGGTTTCATATTCATACCCTTCGCGCAGTCCGGAAGCCTCCAGCACCCGCGTCAGTATCACTTCGCCCCAGTTCCCCTGGGTTTTGTTATCGCCTTTCAGCGCGCGGGTCAGGTTGATCGCTTCCTGGGCCATTTGCGCGTTGAGTTGCTGTAGATTACGAATTTCGTGGGTCAGGGTATGGCGTTCTTGTGCTTCTTTACCAAAGCTGTCCTGTACCTGTCGGCGAAAACCATCCAGTTGTTCTCGCAGCGGCGATAGCAGGTTGTTCAGACTCTGACGATTTTGCTCATCAACCCGGCGATTACTGTGCTCAAAAATACGGTTGGCGAGATTTTCAAATTGCTCGCTCAAACGCTGCTCGCTGTTGATCATCTGGCGGATTTTATCGTCAGCGTGTTGCTGTGCGGCTTCCATCCGCGTGGTTACTTCACGCAGATCTGCCTCCAGCGAGGTGTTAATACTTTGCAGACTACGCACTTCGTTATTGAGCAATTCACACTCTGCACGCCAGTGCTCGCTTTGGGTAATTTGTTGTTTTGCCGCACTTAACTCCGCGACCATCTCTTCACGTTCGGCTAATTGCTCGGCTTTTTGCTGCGCATGCTGATAACTGGCAAACAGCCAGCCGATGACCACACTGACCAGCGCAATAATGGCATAAACAATGATTGAGAAATCCACAAAGCCTCCTGACGCAACAACTTACCCGCACAAAATAGAATTGTGCTGTACAAACGTCCAGTTTGAAAGGCATTTCCTGCGAGGCGCTACGCAAAACGATCGTTTATTTCGCTTATTTCATCCCACAATATGAGATTGTGTTTATATTGTGGGAAACATCACCTTTTCCTCACTTTATTCTGTGAAACACTCAGCAATATCATCAGGAGACACCTATGGCAGAAACCTCTTCAACCACCGCTGGCGCACAAACGTTATTACGCGGACTGGCGGTTATTAATGCTGTTTATAACGGTTGCCATGACCTGAAAAGTATCGGCGAGTTCACCGGCACGACGCGGAGTACAACCCATCGTTTAGTCACTGTTTTGGTCGAGCAACGCTATCTGCGCCATGTCCCAACGCAGGGCTACCAACTGGGCGCCAAACTGATCGAACTTGGTGCCAGAGCACTGGAAAGCACTTCATTGTATGAAGTTGCGCTGCCCGTTTTGCAGCGTCTGGCCCGTTACACCCTGGACACTGTGCATCTGGGGATCGTTGAAGGCGACGAAGTGCTGTATCTGGAGAAGATCAACAGTCAGCGTGGGCTGGAGATGCGCTCACGTCCTGGGCATCGCATGCCACTGGCGATTACAGGAATCGGTAAGGCGTTAATCCTCAACAGAACAGAAGAAGAGTGGCGCACGCTATTTTTGACTTGTGGTGATGAAACAAAACTGGGCGCATTTATACAAAATATGCGCCGTTACGCCGCCAATGGTTTCGCTTTTGATCTGGAAGAGAACGAGCCCACTATCCGTTGCGTTGCAGCGCCGGTTTACAACGCACGGAATGAAATTGTGGCGGCCATTTCTGTCGCCAGTACTACCACATATATGTCGCTGGCGCGCCTGGAAGAACTGGCACCTTACGTCAAATCCTGTGCAGAAGAGATATCCGCTGAACTGGGCTGGGGTAAGCACGTCCGCAAAGATAAATAAACCATGACTAAAGGAAACGGCTAATGTCGGGAAAGACCTCATTTATTGCCCTGGACTGGGGAACGTCATCGCTTCGGGCATGGCGTTTTGGTGACTCACCAGATCCACAAGAAAAACGTGAATTCCCCTGGGGGATCATGAAATTACCCTCCCAGGCAGCAACACGTGAGGAAGCTTTCCACGATACATTTTTACGTGTCTGTGGCGACTGGCTGACGCAAGCTCCCTGCCCGGTTCTGGCTTGTGGCATGATTGGCAGTGCGCAAGGGTGGCAACCAGCAGCTTATTTACCTTGCCCGGTCACTCTCGATGGCCTGGCGAAGCAGCTGACGCCGGTTATCCACCAGCAGCAGACAATGTTGCACATTATTCCCGGCGTGATTAAAGAAGGTGAAATGCCCGAAGTGATGCGTGGCGAAGAGACACAAATCTTCGGTGCCATCGCAATGGAACCTGCCCTGCAAGACGCAATCCGCAAGGGTGTGCCGGTGCTGATTGGCTTACCAGGCACCCATGCAAAATGGGCGGTAGTTGAAAACAACACCATTACCGATTTCCGAACCTTTATGACAGGCGAGTTATTTGATGTTTTATCCCGCCATTCGATTCTCGGTACAACCATGCGTCCGGGCGACGAGCCGCACTGGGATGCCTTTGCCCATGGGCTGACAGCGGCGCTTGAGCATCATCAGACCGGATTATTATCGACGCTGTTTTCGACCCGTTCGCGCCTGCTAACTGATAATCTTACGCCGTCCTCACAGGGCGATTACCTTTCCGGGTTACTGATAGGCCATGAATTATGTGGTCTGGCATCCAGTTTGCTGCGTGATTTACCCGCCACAACACCGATCGCCTTAATCGGTAGCGCCACCCTGAACAGCCGCTATTCACGGGCGTTCAGCCATGTTTTTCCCGACAGACAGCTACACGCCATTCCTAATGCTACTGAACAGGGATTATGGCGAATCGCCCACGCTGCCGGGTTACTCTCCACCAACGCCAGGGAATGTACTCATGCCATTTAATACTCTTTTGCAAAAAACCGGGTTAGTCGCCATTTTACGCGGCGTGAAACCGGATGAGATTGTCGCCATCGGTGAAAAGCTGTATGCCGCCGGATTCCGCCTGATTGAGATCCCCATGAACTCGCCGGAGCCGTTGCAAAGTATCAGTTTACTGCGCGATGCCCTGCCTAAGGACTGCCTGGTCGGAGCCGGCACCGTGCTTTCGGTAGAGCAGGTGGTCGCGGTTAAAGAGGCTGGAGGCCAGATTATCGTGATGCCGCATTGCGATACTGCGGTGATCCGTCGCGCCCGTGCGCTGGGTATGTATTGTGCGCCTGGCGTCGCTACGCCCACCGAAGCTTTTGCTGCCATTGAACATGGCGCCAATGCTATCAAGCTGTTTCCGGCGGAACAAATTACGCCAGAAGTCACTAAAGCCTGGCGTGCAGTTATTCCGCAATCCGTTCCGATGTTACCGGTTGGTGGTATCACACCGGAAACCATGGCGCGTTATCTGAGCCACGGCGCAAACGGCTTCGGTTTGGGGTCTGCGCTATATCGCCCCGGCATGACGCCAGAACAGGTCTATGAAAATGCAGTACTGTTTATGAACGCATGGAACGATTTAAATAACAAGTAACTGATAAATAAGGATATAAAAACAATGATAAAACATCTTACCTTACCGAAAAAAATGGCTGCAATGGTACTTCTTGCAGGCGCTGCCCTCAGCACTGCGCCTGTACAGGCGGCTTCCTGGCCAACCAAACAGATCGAGTTAGTCATACCCTACGCTGCCGGTGGTGGTACGGACCTGGTGGCCCGCGCCTTTGCTGATGCCGCCAAAAACCATTTACCCGTCAGCATCGGGGTTATCAATAAACCTGGCGGTGGTGGAGCTATCGGCCTGAGTGAAATCGCCGCTGCCCGCCCTAACGGTTACAAAATCGGTTTAGGTACGGTTGAACTGACCACCCTTCCCAGCCTCGGAATGGTGCGTTTTAAAACAAGCGACTTCAAACCCATTGCCCGTCTGAATGCGGATCCGGCGGCTATCACCGTCCGTGCCGATGCGCAGTGGAATAGCTATGAAGAATTTATGACTTACGCCAAAGCGAATCCCGGAAAAGTACGCATTGGTAACTCAGGCACCGGAGCTATCTGGCATCTGGCGGCAGCTGCACTGGAAGACAAAACGGGCGCAAAGTTTTCTCATGTCCCGTATGACGGCGCAGCCCCTGCCATTACAGGCCTGTTAGGCGGGCACATTGAAGCGGTTTCCGTAAGCCCAGGAGAAGTTATCAACCATGTGAAAGGCGGCAAGCTGAAGACACTGGTGGTGATGGCGGATGAGCGAATGAAAACCATGCCTGACGTCCCGACATTAAAAGAGAAAGGCGTTGATCTCTCCATCGGCACCTGGCGCGGCCTGATTGTGTCGCAAAAAACGCCGCAGGATGTGGTGGATGTTCTGGCAAAGGCAGCAAAAGAGACGGCTGAAGAGCCTGCATTCCAGGATGCACTGCAAAAGTTGAATCTCAACTATGCATGGCTTGATGGTGCCAGCTTCCAGACCCAAATCAACGAGCAGGAAAAGTACTTTGACGAGCTGCTGACTCGCCTGGGCCTGAAAAAATAATCCCGAGGTACGGTCGATGAACACAAAACAGTCTGTTGCTCAACTCGCCGTACCGCACCGCAAGCGCCTTTCATCCACTGTGGTGGTGGCGCTGTTACTTTGTGTGGTTGCTGGCGCGGTGATGATTAATGCCGCTGATTTTCCAGCAACTGCCATTGAAACGGATCCCGGTGCAAGTGCCTTCCCTACTTTCTATGCCTGCGCCCTGATTGTACTCGCTGTCTTACTGGTGATACGCGATCTTTGGCTGGCAAAACCAGAACCTTGCGCCAACGCGCAGGAAAAACCGGCATTCAGGAAAACGGCAACGGGAATTGCGGCAACCGCGTTTTATATTGTGGCGATGAGCTACTGCGGTTATCTCATTACTACTCCTGTTTTCCTCATCGTCATTATGACGTTGATGGGCTACAGGCGATGGGTACTCACACCGGGTATTGCGCTGCTGTTAACGGCAATCCTCTGGTTGCTGTTTGTCGAAGCGTTACAGGTGCCATTGCCTGTCGGCACATTTTTCGAATAACAGGGGCCAGCAATGTTTGAAAGTGAACTTTTAACTCAGGGCTTATCGACATTACTCAATAATCCTCAGGCGCTGCTGTTTGCCACGTTTGGGGTGATGCTGGGGATTGTGATTGGCGCCCTGCCCGGTTTAACAGCGACCATGGGTGTGGCGATTTTGCTGCCTTTCACCTATGGCATGGAGCCCGTTTCTGGCTTGTTGATGATTTGCGGCGTCTTTTTTGGTGGTGTGTATGGTGGTTCTATCACCGCTATTTTGCTCAAAATTCCCGGAACGCCTGCCGCCGCTGCCACCGCCATTGACGGTTATGAGCTAACGAAACAGGGAAAAGCCGGGCTGGCGTTGAGTGCCGCCACGTTCTCTTCCTTTAGTGGCGGAACGATCAGCATCATTGTGCTGATGTTTCTCTCTCCGGTGCTTGCCAGTTGGGCGTTGAAATTTAGTGCCTCAGAGTCCTTCGCCCTGGCAACTTTTGGGTTGAGTATTATTGCCAGTATTTCCGGTGAGTCATTGATTAAAGGGCTGATTGCCGGGGTTGGCGGATTGCTGATCGCAACGATAGGTCTTGATCCTATGGGCGGCTTTCCTCGTTTTACGGGCGGATTTGTGGAGCTGATGAATGTGCCATTTATCCCAGTGATGATTGGTTTATTCGCTGCTTCAGAAGCATTCCGCTCTATGGAGCAAAATCAGCATATTCGTCAGGGCGCGAAGGTGGCTATCGGCAGTCTGTTACTGCCCTGGCAAACGCTACGCCGCATCGCATTAACCATTTTGCGATCATCGGGATTAGGGGTTTTTATCGGCATGATCCCCGGTGCAGGGGCGGATATTGCGGCTTTTGTTGCCTATAACGAAACTCGTCGTTTCAGTAAGACACCAGAAAACTTTGGTAAGGGTGAAATTAAAGCTGTGGCTTCCTGCGAGGCAGGCGCGAATGGCTGCACCGGTGGCGCATTGTTACCTATGTTAACGCTGGGGATCCCAGGCGATGCGGTAACCGCCATCATGCTGGGCGCGTTAACGTTACAAGGGATGCAGCCAGGCCCGCTGATGTTTACCGACCACGGCGATATGGTTTATACACTGTTTGTCGGCATGATCTTCTGTTACTTCATGTTGTTAGTGCTTGGACTGCTCTCTCTGAAAGTCATCGGTAACGTCGTGAAAATCCCCGGCAATATTCTCACGCCGATGATCCTCGCACTTTGTGTTGTCGGGACTTATGCGCTAAACAACAGCCTATTTGACGTGGGCATTATGTTAATTGCGGGCGTGGTGGGCTATTTCATGCAGAAAGGGGGATATCCGGCGTCGCCAGTGGTCCTGGCATTGATTATGGGGCCAATGGCGGAAAGTAATTTTCGCCGCGCGCTGTCGCTTTCAGGGGGGTCACTCGACTTTCTGTATACCCGACCGATTACCCTGGCATTGCTGACTCTGGCAGCCTTTACGTTACTGACGCCAATAATCCGCAAAATTATGCGCTTACGGCGTCAGTAATTGATATCGCTCCCCGAAGTTGGGGAGTGTGAGACTGATGACAAACGCTAAATTGCCTGATGCGCTACGCTTATCAGGCCTACCTAAGAAATGCAATATATTGAATTTGCATACTTTTGTAGGCCGGATAAGGCGTTCACGCCGCATCCGGCATGAATAAATCGCATTTTATCAACAAGTTGTCATTTCAGCAGACGACGCGCCGCTTCCACCACGATTTTCACCGCATGGCTTTCGGTTTGTTTCATCGTCTCGGCATTCGGGATTTCTTGCTGGGTGCGGTTAACGATAACGCCCGCCACCATACCCGCACGCAGGCCCTGGCTTGCGCACATGGTCAGCAGGGTTGCAGATTCCATTTCATAGTTCATCACGCCCATCGCCTGCCACTCTTCCATAGAACCTTTAAAGTGACGAACTACGCGACCAGAGTAAGTATCGTAACGTTCCTGACCTGGGTAGAAGGTATCAGAAGAAGCAGTCACACCAACGTGGGTAGTGGCGCCAATGGATTTCGCCGCTTCAACCAGCGCAGTCGTACATTCAAAATCAGCGACAGCCGGGAACTCCAGCGGAGCGAAGTGCAGGCTCGCGCCATCCAGACGAACAGATGCTGTAGTGACCAGTACATCACCAACATTAATATGCGGCTGAATAGCGCCAGTCGTACCGATACGCAGGAAGGTGCGAATGCCCAGCTGTGCCAGTTCTTCAACGGCAATAGAAGTAGACGGACCGCCGATACCGGTAGAGCAGACAATAACAGGTTTACCATCCAGCTCTGCGCGCCAGGTGGTGAATTCGCGGTGAGATGCCAGCTTAACCGGCTTATCCATCAGCGCGGCGATCTTTTCCACACGATCCGGGTCGCCAGGGACGATGGCAAGCGTAGCCCCTTGTAAATCGTTTTTAGTGAGGCCGAGATGAAAAACATCAGACTTGGACATATACAACTCCTCTGTGAATCGGTTTAGTCAGAAGAAGCAAAAAGACACTTTACCGAAGGATTTAACATTTTTTCGTGACACCCATCACCATGACGCAAATGCGTTGCATACATTTACTTGATAAAAGTGATTTAAATCACATAAATAACTCTTTACCGTGTGTTGTTGCATAAAAGATGAGCCGATTCAGGCAATGTGATTTGTTGCATGCTGACTATAGTTAACATTGCGCAAAATTTTTATAAGGGTACGGAGAATACCATGGCAACAACACAACAATCTGGATTTGCACCTGCTGCATCGCCCCTCGCCTCGACCATCGTTCAGACTCCGGAAGATGCGATTGTCGCAGGGTTCACCTCTATCCCTTCGCAAGGGGATAACATGCCTGCTTACCATGCCCGCCCAAAGCAGAGCGATGGCCCACTGCCAGTGGTCATTGTAGTGCAAGAAATTTTTGGCGTGCATGAACATATCCGCGATATTTGTCGCCGTCTGGCGCTGGAGGGGTATCTGGCTATCGCACCAGAACTCTATTTCCGCGAAGGCGATCCGAATGATTTCGCCGATATCCCGACACTGCTCAGTGGTCTGGTGGCAAAAGTACCTGACTCACAGGTGCTGGCCGATCTTGATCATGTCGCCAGTTGGGCGTCCCGCAACGGCGGCGATGTCCATCGGTTAATGATCACCGGATTTTGCTGGGGCGGACGCATCACCTGGCTGTATGCCGCGCATAATCCACAGTTAAAAGCCGCAGTGGCGTGGTACGGCAAGCTGACGGGCGATAAGTCGCTGAATTCGCCGAAACAACCTGTTGATATCACAACCGATCTTAACGCGCCGGTTCTCGGCTTATATGGCGGTCAGGATACCAGCATTCCGCAGGAGAGCGTCGAAACCATGCGCCAGGCGCTGCGGGCAGCGAACGCGAAAGCAGAGATTATCGTGTACCCGGATGCAGGACATGCGTTCAACGCCGATTATCGCCCGAGCTATCATACTGAATCGGCGAAAGATGGCTGGCAGCGAATGCTGGAATGGTTCAGGCAGTATGGTGGGAAAAAGTCACTGTAATGAGAAAAGGCCGGGTGGTGTTGCCACCCGGTTTGGATTTTATCCCCGACGCAAATTCTGCGCCGCCTGCACCATATTCGCCAGTGCCGCGCGGGTTTCTGGCCAGCCGCGCGTTTTCAGGCCGCAGTCCGGGTTTACCCACAGGCGTTCTGCCGGAATGCGTTTTGCCGCTTTCTTCAGCAGGGATTCAATCCATTCCACGCTCGGTACGTTTGGCGAGTGAATGTCATAGACGCCTGGACCGATTTCATTCGGATAATCAAACTCTTCGAACGACTCCAGCAACTCCATGTCGGAACGCGAGGTTTCGATAGTGATGACGTCTGCATCCAGCGCCGCAATCGAATCCATGATGTCGTTGAACTCGCAATAACACATGTGAGTGTGGATTTGTGTCTCATCCTTCGCCACAGCGGCGTTGATACGGAAAGCCTCCACGCCCCACTGGAGATAGGCGTCCCAGTCACTACGACGCAGCGGTAAACCTTCGCGCAGTGCCGGTTCGTCAATCTGGATGATGCCAATTCCAGCGGCTTCCAGGTCCGCCACTTCATCACGCAGCGCCAGCGCAATCTGTTTAGCGATGGTTTCACGGCTGACATCTTCACGCGGAAACGACCAGCAGAGAATCGTCACCGGGCCGGTCAGCATCCCTTTTACCGGTTTGTCGGTCAGCGATTGGGCGAACGATGCCCACTCAACGGTGATCGGCGCCGGGCGGCTAACGTCACCAATGACAATCGGCGGCTTCACGCAGCGGGAACCGTAGCTCTGTACCCAACCGTTTTGCGTAAAGACAAAACCATCCAGGTGCTCGCCAAAGTATTCCACCATGTCATTACGTTCAGCTTCGCCATGCACCAGCACATCCAGACCTAAACGTTCCTGCTCAACAATGGCCTGCTTGATATGTTCCGCAATGCCCGTGCGGTAGTTATTGGCGTCGAGATTACCCTTTTTGAAATCCAGACGCAGGGTACGAATTTCTGTGGTTTGCGGGAAGGAGCCAATAGTCGTGGTCGGCCATGCGGGCAGTTTAAAACGCGCACGCTGGGCTTCAGCACGCACTTCATAAACATTCGCACGCTGACTGTCCTGGGCGGTGATCGCCGCCAGACGCTTTTCTACTGCCGGATTATGTACACGAGTAGAGTGACGACGCGCCTGAATCGGAGCGCTCCACTCTGCCAGAGCTGCCGTGTTACCACTGTTCAACGCATCGCGCAGCAGCGCCAGTTCGTGACATTTTTGCAGGGCGAAGGCAAACCAGCTTTTTACTTCTGCATCAAGACGCGTTTCCACGCTCAGGTCGATGGGGCTGTGCAGCAACGAGCAGGAAGAAGCGACCCACAAATCACGTTTGCCGACAATGTCCTTAATTTGCGCATATTTCTCGGTGAGATCGGCACGCCAGACGTTACGACCATTGATAAGGCCAGCAGACAGCAGCCAGTCAGAAGGCAGGCGCTTGTGCAGTTCTGCTACATCATCTTTTCCATGAACGAGGTCGACATGCAGCCCCTGAACAGGCAGCGCCGTAATCGTGTCGAGGTTTGGCGTTACACCTTCAAAATAGGTGGTCAGCAGCAGTTTCGCCTGCCCCTGCAGTGCATCGTAAGCGGGTTTGTATGCGTCCAGCCACGCTTGTGGCAGTTCCAGTACCAGCGCAGGTTCGTCGATCTGTACCCACTCAATACCGCGTTTTGCCAGTTCTGCCAGAACCTGCTGATAAACCGGCAGGATGTCGTTCAGCAGGCTCAGGCGATCAAACTGCTCACCTTTCACTTTACCCAGCCACAGGTAGGTAATCGGCCCCAGCAGCACAGGCTTGACCTTGTGGCCCAGCGCCAGCGCCTCATCCACTTCCTCCAGCAACTGAGTCCAGGTCAGTTTGAACTGCTGCCCTTTAACGAACTCCGGCACCATGTAGTGATAGTTGGTGTTAAACCATTTGGTCATTTCCGCCGCCGCAGCAGGTTCGCCAGTCGGCGCACGCCCACGACCAATACGGAACAAGGTGTCGATATCCACCGAACCATCTTTGTTCTGATGACGCGGAGGAACGTTACCCAGCAGCAGGCTGGTGGTCAGAACATGATCGTACCAGGCAAAATCGCCCACTGGCAGCAGGTCGATACCCGCTTGCTTTTGTTGATCCCAGTGACGAGCACGTAATTCACGCCCTACTGCCAGCAGTTCTTCACGCGTGGAGTTCCCCGCCCAATAACTCTCTTGCGCTTTTTTCAGCTCGCGACGCAGGCCAACGCGAGGGAAACCGAGGGTGTGATTAAGAGTTGTCATTATATGCCCCTTGTGGAATTTTTAGTATTTAGACGTCCAGATGTTTACACATCCATATTTGCCAGTTACTGTATATTCCTCAAGCGCAAATTATTCATGCCGAAGTGAAGGACTTTCATGATCGAAGTAAAACACCTGAAAACGCTACAAGCGTTGCGGAACTGCGGCTCGCTCGCAGCCGCTGCGGCGACGTTGCATCAGACGCAATCCGCCCTGTCTCACCAGTTTAGCGATCTGGAACAACGCCTTGGTTTCCGGCTATTTGTGCGTAAAAGCCAGCCGCTACGCTTTACACCGCAGGGGGAAATCCTGTTGCAACTGGCAAACCAGGTACTGCCGCAAATCAGTCAGGCACTGCAAGCCTGCAATGAACCGCAGCAGACGCGCCTGCGCATTGCCATCGAGTGTCATAGCTGTATTCAGTGGCTGACGCCTGCGTTAGAAAATTTCCATAAGAACTGGCCGCAGGTTGAGATGGATTTTAAATCGGGCGTAACGTTTGACCCGCAGCCCGCATTGCAACAGGGCGAACTGGATCTGGTGATGACCTCCGATATTCTGCCGCGCAGTGGCCTGCATTATTCGCCGATGTTCGATTATGAAGTGCGTCTGGTATTAGCTCCTGACCATCCACTGGCGGCAAAAACGCGTATTACACCGGAAGATCTCGCCAGCGAGACGCTGCTGATTTATCCGGTGCAGCGCAGCCGACTCGACGTCTGGCGCCATTTTCTGCAGCCCGCAGGCGTTAGCCCGTCGCTGAAAAGCGTCGATAACACCTTATTGTTGATTCAGATGGTTGCCGCGCGGATGGGCATTGCCGCCCTGCCGCATTGGGTGGTGGAGAGTTTTGAGCGCCAGGGTCTGGTAGTAACCAAAACCCTGGGTGAAGGCTTGTGGAGCCGACTGTATGCCGCAGTGCGCGATGGCGAGCAGCGTCAGCCGATTACGGAAGCGTTTATTCGCTCGGCACGCAATCACGCCTGCGATCATCTGCCGTTTGTGAAGAGCGCGGAGCGACCCACTTACGATGCACCCACAGTGAGGCCAGGATCACCAGCGCGCCTGTAATAAACGTTGGCCAGTGCGGCTGTTGGTGCCAGATAGCCAGGTTAACCAGCAGCCCTGCCGGAACATGCATATTATTCATAATGCCCAGCGTTCCGGCGTCAACCTGAGTCGCGCCGTAGTTCCACATAAAGTAGCCAATACCGGAAGCCACCACGCCAAGAAACACCAGAATGCCCCATTGCAGCGTGGTTTGCGGCATTTTCTGCGCATTACCCAGCAATGACCATGCAATCACCGCCACCAGGAACGCGCCGAGATAGAACCACGCAAAGGCGTTGTGCTGCGGCATCAGGCGAGTTTCCATCAGGCGTTTGTAACCCACCATGCCGATGGCAAAAGTGATATTGGAGAGTTGCACCAGCAGCAGGCCAGTCCAGAAATGGTTGGTGACTTGATCGTAACGAATAATTCCGGCGCCAATCACCGCCAGCAAGGCGCTAAAGGCATAGCCCCAGCGCAGACGGCGCTTGCTCATAATGTCATAAATCAGCGTGATGTAGAGCGGTGTCAGCACGGTAAACAATAGCAGCTCGGAAACCGTCAGGTAGAGATAAGCACGGAAACTCAGCATATACATCACGCCAAGCTGCATCGCGCCCACCAGCATATACAGGCCGACCGTTTTCAGGCTATTACCACGGGTGCGCAGAAACGGCAGGAAAACGAGCGCCGCCAGCCCAACGCGCACCAGCACCGCAAAATAGCTGTCGACGTGGCCCGCAAGGTACTCGCCATAAAAACTAAAGGAGAAGGCCCACAGGATAGTGGTGATGATAAGTAGCGCCACAATGGAAAACTCTTTGATTAACGAGTATCCATTGTAGCGAAGTATCAGGTTGACAACTGACCAAATAAAGAACTGTTACGATAAATAGAGCTTACGCAGATAATGCGGCACCGCGTCTTCGGCGTTGGTACCAATCACTTCCAGTTCCGGATGCAGATCTTTCAGTCGTTGATGCGCACTGCCCATGATGCAGCCTTTACCCGCCATCGACAGCATTTCGGCGTCGTTCATTCCATCACCAAAGGCAATGCAATCTTGCAGGCTGTAGCCCAGTTTCTTCGCTACCGCTTCCAGGGCATGGCCTTTTGAAACGCCGCCAGCCATCACTTCCAGGCAGGTTAAGGTTGAGAAACTGACGTTGACGCGATCGCCCCAGCGAGCGTTAATCGCCTGCTCCAGCGGCAGCAGTTTTTCATGGGAATCACTGGTGAAGAACACTTTGCTGACGCCTTCTGGTTCCAGCAATCCCGGCTCATACAGCGCGTAATTGAACACCGCTTCTTTGAAAAAGCGCATCTCCTCCGGGCGGTGGCGATTCATAAACCATTCGTCGTCGCGATAAACGTTAGTAATGATCTCCGGGTTGTCGTTGACCACACCAAACAGGTCGCTGGCAATGTCGCGATCCAGGTTATGAGCAAAAATCAGATTGCCATCCAGATCGTGAACGCGCGCGCCGTTGGAGGTGATCATGTAAGACTTAATCTCCAGATTATCGCGAATTTGCCCCACATCGACGTGGTGGCGACCGGTCGCAAACACAAAGTTGATGCCGCGCGCGGTAAGTAGCTTCAGCGTTTCTTTGGCGTAAGGGGATAACGTATGGTCGGGAGAAAGTAACGTGCCATCTAAATCAGACGCAACAACCTGGTACATAAGAAATTTAAACCTCTGTAGAGCGGTTTCCGCTGGGTGAGTTATGCCTGTTGAAAAATTCAACGATGGCGTGGAGCGCGACTGAGCGCATTGCGTCCTTTTCAAAAAGGATCTCGTGGTACGCACCTTTAATTACCAACGGTCGGCCTCCTTCTACAGGATGGCCCGCGGTGGCGCGAAGTTCACAAAAACGGTCATGCATGCGGTTATCCACCACGCGCTCTTCTTCAGCCTGCAAAAGCAGCGTTGGCGTGGCGTCATCACCTACTCCGGCTAACACCTGTTCTCCGGCCAGAATACTTTCGCGTACCCAATGGTAGGTCGGCCCACCGACGCGAATCGTTGGGTCATCAGCATAGAAGCGTAGATTGCGCTGATATCGCTGTCTGCTGTGAGTAAGCACGTTGATGGCAAACGGCAAGGCGCGCCAGCGCCCGGTGCCTATTGCATAGCCATCGCGAAAACGTGGGTGCGCTTCGGCCCAGTTTAGGATCTGCCGCGCCATAAATGACGGCATGCGAATCACAATGCCGAACATTGGCGCGGTCAGTGCAATGGCATCGCACACGCCAGGGTGGCGTTGCAGAAACAGTGTGGAGATTGCGCCGCCCATCGAGTGGGCCAGTATATAGCGTTTACGCCACGGACCTGGCTGGACCTCTTGTTGCCAGAATGCCGCCAGATCATCAACATAATCATCAAAGCGATTAACATGCCCGAGATGCGGATCGGCTAACAGACGACCAGAACGCCCTTGCCCGCGATGGTCGATGATTAATACGTCAAATCCCAGGTGAAACAGGTCGTAGGCCAGCTCCGCATATTTTACGTAGCTCTCAATACGCCCCGGGCAGATGACAACCACCCGGTCATGGTGCTGCGCGCGAAAACGGACAAAGCGCACCGGAATGTCATCCACACCAGTAAACTCTGCTTCATCACGCTGACGCCAGAAGTCAGTCAGCGGTCCCATGGTAAAAGCAGCAAACGCTTTTTCTCTTGTTTCCCAGTCTTTTTGCTGCTGAAACATCGGGTAATCTGCCTCTTAAACCACGTAAAATCGTTTTTTTAAGCGTGCCTGCCACAACGCTGCGACAGTAGCGTATTGTGGCACAAAAATAGACACACCGGGAGTTCATCATGACTTTAGAATGGTGGTTTGCTTACTTGCTGACATCGATCATTTTAAGCCTGTCGCCAGGCTCTGGCGCAATCAACACCATGACCACTTCCCTCAACCACGGCTATCGTGGTGCAGTGGCGTCTATTGCTGGTTTACAAACTGGGCTGGCGATTCATATTGTGCTGGTTGGCGTGGGATTGGGGACGCTATTTTCCCGCTCGGTTATTGCTTTTGAAGTGTTGAAGTGGGCGGGAGCAGCTTACCTGATTTGGCTGGGAGTCCAGCAGTGGCGCGCCGCTGGTGCAATTGACCTCAAATCGCTGACTCCGACCCAATCACGGCGTCATCTGTACCAACGAGCCGTATTTGTGAATCTCACCAATCCCAAAAGTATTGTTTTTCTGGCAGCGCTATTTCCGCAATTCATCATGCCACAGCAGCCGCAAGTTATGCAGTATATCGTGCTCGGCGTCACCACCATTGTAGTCGATATTATTGTGATGATCGGTTACGCCACGCTCGCCCAACGGATCGCACTCTGGATTAAAGGGCCGAAACAAATGAAGGCATTGAATAAGATTTTCGGCTCGCTGTTTATGCTGGTAGGGGCGCTGTTGGCATCGGCGAGACATGCCTGAAAAATAATGTCGGATGCGGCGTAAACGCCTTATCCGACCTACTCTGATGATGCGTCTGGCATCAACGCGAAATAATCAAATGAATGCCAAATCCGGCAAATAACGCTCCGGCAAAACCATCAATCCACTTCGCCAGACGCTGATAACCCTGGCGCATTTTCGGCAGGGCAAACAGGCTAGCAACAACGGTAAACCACGCCAGCGTTTCGACAATAATTAGAGCGAAAATACCCCAGCGCGCGGTGGCGCCAACATTATCGCCGACAAACAGTGAGAACACCGAACCAAAGTAGATAATCGCTTTCGGATTCGCGAGATTGGTCAGTAAGCCTTTCAGGAAACTGCGCCCGCTTTTCGCCAGCTCAACCTGTGGCGCAGGTGCAGAAACGACTTCTTTTTTCAGTGCGCCACGCAGCATCTGGTAGCCCATCCAGCAGAGATACAGGCCACCACCAACCATAATGAGCGTATGCAACCAGGCCATTTTTTCGATAATCAAATGCAGGCCAAGCAGCGCGATCCCTGCCCAGACCATTACGCCACAGGTAATGCCCAGCACGCCCATCATCGCTTCTTTACGCGAACGGCTAACGGCAGTTTGAGAGACAAAAAAGAAATCGGGACCGGGGCTCATAAGCGCCACGATGTGCACCATGGCAACGGTGAGGAATAACATCAACATACAATTGACTCGCGGGGAAAACGTTTACGGAATCTTCATCCTGGCACTTTTTTATGCCGCTGACTACTCTTCGTCGTCGCCGTCAACATGCGCGCGGATAAGCGTCATAAACGGTTTACCAAAGCGTTCCAGCTTGCGCATCCCAACGCCGTTGACACTCAACATTTCGCTGGCGGTGATTGGCATTTGTTCAGCCATCTCAATCAAAGTTGCGTCGTTAAACACCACGTACGGCGGCACATTGCTTTCATCAGCAATAGATTTACGCAGTTTGCGTAATTTGGCGAACAGTTTGCGATCATAGTTGCCGCCGAAGGATTTCTGCATCGCTTTCGGTTTGAGCGCCACGATACGCGGCACGGCAAGTTGCAAAGAGGATTCGCCACGCAACACCGGGCGCGCGGCTTCTGTCAGTTGTAATGCCGAATGCTGGGCGATGTTTTGCGTCACCAGGCCAAGGTGGATCAGCTGGCGGATCACGCTCACCCAGTGCTCATGACTTTTATCACGGCCCATGCCGTAGACTTTCAGTTTGTCATGGCCATATTCGCGGATACGCTGGTTATTGGCGCCGCGAATCACTTCCACCACATAGCCCATACCAAACCGCTGGTTTACGCGCCCAATGGTGGAAAGCGCAATCTGCGCATCGGTTGAACCATCGTACTGTTTTGGTGGATCAAGGCAGATATCGCAGTTACCACATGGTTCCTGACGACCTTCGCCAAAATAGTTCAGCAACACCAGACGGCGGCAAGTTTGCGCTTCGGCAAACGCCCCCATCGCGTTAAGTTTATGGCGCTCGATATCCTGCAACTGCCCTTGCGGTTTCTCTTCCAGACAGCGACGCAGCCACGCCATATCAGCCGGATCGTAAAACAGCATCGCTTCCGCAGGCAGGCCATCACGCCCGGCGCGACCGGTTTCCTGATAATAGGATTCGATATTGCGCGGGATATCAAAGTGCACCACGAAGCGGACGTTCGGTTTGTTGATACCCATGCCGAACGCCACCGTCGCCACCACGATTTGCAGGTCATCGCGCTGAAATTTTTCCTGCACATCGGCGCGAACATCGTTTTCCAGGCCGGCATGATACGCCGCTGCGCTAATCCCCTTACTTTGCAGACGCGCGGCGGTGTCTTCTACTTTCGCCCGACTGTTGCAGTAGATAATGCCGGACTTTCCCCGCTGTTCCTGTACGTAACGCATCAACTGATCGAGCGGTTTGAACTTCTCCATCAGCATGTAACGAATATTCGGACGGTCAAAACTGCTGATTTGAATTAGCGGATCGTTCAGCCCCAGCAGGCGCACAATATCCTGGCGCGTGGTGTCGTCGGCGGTAGCGGTTAGCGCCATAAATGGCAGCATCGGGAAACGCTGGCGCAACTGACCGAGTGCAGCATATTCCGGGCGGAAATCGTGGCCCCATTGGGAAATACAATGCGCTTCATCAACGGCTAATAAGACAGGGTTCCAGTGCGCCAGATGCTCAAGGAAGTTATCTAACATCAGGCGTTCCGGCGCGATATACAGCAGCCGAATTTGCCCTGTACGGCAGCCTGTCATCACTTCAAGCTGTTGCTCGCGGTTTTGCGTCGAGTTCAGACACGCCGCCGCCACGCCGTTAGCCTGTAGTTGATCCACCTGGTCTTTCATCAATGAAATCAGCGGTGAAACAACCACGGTAAGGCCGTTTAGCAATAAGGCAGGGATTTGATAGCAAAGGGATTTTCCGCCGCCAGTGGGCATGACGACCAGGCAATCGCGACCAGAAAGTACGGTATCGATAATTTCTTCCTGGCCTGGGCGAAACTGTTGGTAGCCAAAGGTTTCTTGTAAAACCTGTTTAGCTCCGAACTCCAGATTCAACACTTCCGCCTGCGCCACATTCACCCCGATTGCCTGAAATAAAAACAGGCGCTATTTTCAGCGCCTGCGCGATAAACTGCAATGCTTTTAGTCTCTGACAGGGAAATCCTGGATGCTGGATTCCAGTTTTACCTTTCAATCAACTCGCATTAGAACAGGTCGTTTAGCATCACCCCCACGCCGACGCGGGTCTGGTTAAAGTTATAATCGATGAGCGATTCGCCGTAACCGCTGTAGACCTGAGTATAAAGACGTACATGTTTGGTGATCGGGTAACTTAAGCCTAACTCCGCGCCGCCGTAGCCCGTGTTCCAGTTGTACTGCCCTTTCGCGCTCAGTACCGCATCGCCAAGGTGATAGCCGATTTTAAGCTGGTAGTACCCCATATATTTGGTGATGTCCGGGTTATCGTCCGTATTACCCACCACATACCACGGTTTCACTTCCACCAGCCAATTGCCGTTTTCTGCCATCAGGCGGGTGTAGATACGGTTCCAGCTACGGGAGGTCGGGTCAGAACGCCCGTTTGAGTCGTGGTTGTAGCCCATTTCCACATCGCGCAGCGTCCAGCCAGCAAAGCTGTAATCTGTGGCAAAACCGAGGAACAATTGCGGTTCGTAGTTGGTTTCACGAAACGGTGATGACTCATCACTATTAGAAAGCTGCCACCAGGATTTCTGGGTGTAGGAAGCGCCCAGTACAGAGTTTGGTCCCAAAATCCCCCGCCACAGCGGAAACGCCAGGCTCAACTGGAACTTTACTTCATCCTTACG
Organism: Escherichia sp. B1147; assembly: GCF_001660175.1. Classification (NCBI taxonomy): domain Bacteria; kingdom Pseudomonadati; phylum Pseudomonadota; class Gammaproteobacteria; order Enterobacterales; family Enterobacteriaceae; genus Escherichia; species Escherichia sp. B1147. Next base: position 58,253 of record NZ_LFHY01000026.1, on the reverse strand, counting down.
CGCGTTTTCTGCCCAGTCGTAACTGGCAATCGCTTCTTTATTCAGATCGCTGGTTTGGGTATAGATGATGTAGTTGGTGTCATAAGGATAAAGGGTGAAAGGATTGTCATGCTCCTGCAACATATTGGCGATGATGCTGCCACGTACTGCAGGCGCATCATGCACATCTTTCACCGTTGCTTCTTGCGCATTTGCCACTATCGGCAGCATACACACCGGCAACAAGCAGCCCAGTAGAGTCCGCATCGATCGTGTTCTCCGTAACGAATTATTGATTAGATGAATATTTTTTCTGCGGGCTATTTTACATACTTAACTCAATTGCCGTTAGTTATCCCTTCCTAAAGTAGAAACCAACAACAAAGAAGCATAAAATCAACATTTCATTAACCATTGAAGTGTAAGGATGATATGTCTGCCGTACTGACCGCTGAACAAGCCCTGAAATTAGTGGGTGAAATGTTTGTTTATCACATGCCGTTTAACCGGGCATTGGGGATGGAACTGGAGCGTTACGAAAAAGAATTTGCGCAGCTGGCCTTTAAAAATCAGCCGATGATGGTCGGTAACTGGGCGCAAAGCATTTTACACGGAGGGGTCATTGCGTCGGCGCTGGATGTCGCCGCGGGTCTGGTATGTGTAGGCAGCACTTTAACGCGTCACGAAACCATTAATGAAGATGAACTGCGCCAGCGGCTATCAAGGATGGGGACCATTGATCTTCGCGTCGATTATCTGCGTCCAGGCAGGGGTGAGCGTTTTACAGCCACCAGTAGCCTGTTACGTGCGGGTAATAAAGTCGCCGTCGCCCGTGTCGAACTGCACAATGAAGAACAGCTTTATATTGCCAGTGCTACCGCCACCTATATGGTAGGTTGAAAATATAAAAACAGGTAAACTGCTGAAACTGATAACAAACGCAAATTGCCTGATGCGCTACGCTTATCAGGCCTGCCAGAAAAATGCAATATATTGAATTTGCATGCTTTTGTAGGCTGGATAAGGCGTTAACGACGCATCCGACATGAACAAAGCGCACTTTGTCAGCAAACTGAGCAGGTAAACTGCTATTAACAACAAAAAATGAGTTTTCCAATGGATGCAAAACAAACGCGGCAGGGCGTATTACTCGCCCTTGCCGCTTATTTTATTTGGGGTATTGCGCCTGCGTACTTCAAGCTGATTTATTACGTACCTGCTGATGAGATCCTGACGCATCGCGTGATCTGGTCGTTTTTCTTTATGGTGGTGCTGATGAGCATCTGCCGCCAGTGGTCCTATTTAAAAACGCTGATTCAGACGCCGCAGAAAATCTTTATGCTGGCAGTCTCAGCCGTGCTGATTGGCGGTAACTGGCTACTATTTATCTGGGCAGTGAACAATCACCATATGCTGGAAGCCAGTCTTGGATACTTTATTAATCCACTGGTGAATATAGTGCTGGGGATGATTTTCCTCGGCGAGCGATTCCGCCGGATGCAATGGCTGGCTGTGATTCTGGCAATTTGTGGCGTACTGGTCCAGCTCTGGACTTTTGGTTCGCTACCTATTATCGCGCTGGGGCTGGCATTTAGTTTTGCCTTCTACGGTCTGGTGCGCAAGAAGATTGCGGTAGAAGCACAAACTGGCATGTTAATTGAAACCATGTGGCTATTGCCCGTGGCAGCGATCTACCTGTTTGCTATTGCCGACAGCCCAACCAGCCATATGGGGCAAAATCCAATATCACTGAATTTGCTGCTGATCGCCGCCGGTATTGTCACTACCGTACCGTTGTTGTGTTTTACCGCCGCTGCCACGCGCTTGCGCCTCTCTACGTTAGGCTTTTTCCAGTACATTGGCCCGACGCTGATGTTCCTGCTGGCCGTGACGTTTTATGGTGAAAAACCGGGTGCCGATAAGATGGTGACTTTCGCCTTTATTTGGGTGGCGCTGGCAATTTTTGTGATGGATGCGATTTATACGCAGCGTAGAAAAAGTTAAGCATTAAAGTGGGTAGGCCATTTAAAAAGCCTACCCGATGACTTATCTATCTTTTTTTGAAAAAAATTAAGATAAGAAAAAGAACAATATTTGTTACAGGAAATATACCCAAAACGCCCCAGTACTTACTCCATCCTAGAGACATTGTATATCTACCAAGTATTTGACAAAACCCAAAACTTAACCCTACGCCTATACTTCTTAAATTTAATGTCGTAGTTAGGCTTAAAATAAATAGAACGAAGATGGCAATAACCCACCACAATAACCACGCCTTAACAAAATCAGATTTTTTGCTGTAAGGTTCTTTACCCAAGAACAACTGCCAAAAGTTACCATTTTCCATATGGAATCCATTCACCAAAAATATTATTAACAGAAAAAATAGCATTTAATGATATTTAATTAAATCTATATCATGCTCTGAATGAAACTCACGCATCCTAAACCAGTACTGTAGCGTTATCAACATAAGAACTGATGAACATTATAGAAAGTTACTTTTCAAAAAAATGAATATATACTAAAACAATTACCTATATAAACGAAAAATATAACAATGATTAAATCATTTGTTGAAACTATATTATACCCATCACGGGATGAACGTTTATCACGCCTGAAATTTATTATTTATACCTTAATATCCTGTATAACATTAATAACGCTGAATGATATCAACCTGATGCTGAGTTTTGTGTTGGTCATCACCAACACATATATAAACATTAATATTGGGGCTAAAAGAATAAGAGACACTGGGTGTAAGGCAATCTATTTCGTATTGATTTCATTGGGTTTGACACTGTTTTCTATTATTCATGCTGTAATAGAAGGGGTGAGTTGCGATTCATTAAGCGTCCAACTCAACGTGGCATGGATATTATTCACTACAATTATGTTATCTGCGATTCCCTCGGCTAAAGTGTCGCTGTCAGCACACTAACTTACTCACAGCGACATCGTAAAGTTACAACCAGTTCTTCCGCTTAAAGTACAGATACGGTGCCAGACCCGCGAGGATCATAAAGATAATCGCGCCTGGGTAGCCGAAACTCCATTTCAGTTCTGGCATAAACTCAAAGTTCATCCCGTAGCTGGAAGCGACCAGTGTTGGCGGATGTTCCCTACCCGGTAAACGCAACTTGTGTTATCGACAATGCGCAGAACTACTCGTTAACAATGGATAAATACGACATGTAATAGAAAAATGTGAAGTGTACTTATTTTTTAAGTATTTTTTTACCCTAGCATTTGCTCTCGAATTGATATTGAGTTTAATTATAATTAAGATAAATGCAAATGAACAATACATTACTACCATCAATTAATACTCCCTGTACACTTTTCGAAACTATTGCTTTATTCGATGATTCTTCTGCTGATGATATGCAATATGGTGATATGGCAGAACAAGATTTTCTCTCACTCGGCCTAAGCGATATCTCAGAAAAAGTTGATCCTTACCGACTCATTAAATACCATTTTCCTGGACCGGGTTCTATTGATGGTGCTTTTAGAGCTCCAGGTTCCGGAACAAAAATATCACAAAGTGAATGTATTGATATTTTATTTGCAGAAATGAAAGATCTAGCAAGAATGTTTTCCTTTTTTGGACAATATAAAACGCTTATCGAAGATCTGATTGAACATTTTAGATATGGAAATGGCAGCAATTTTCATAGTCAAAAATTAAATTTCTCTTTTCATGAAAAGATAGATAAATATGATTATAATAGCCCAATACGAATAATTAGAGAATGTATCGAAAATGGCATTAATTCAACACCTATGACAGGATACCAACCTCCTCTCTTACAAAGCATTAAAACCAAGTTACTTTCATCAAGACTAAATAAATTTAATGACTTTAATGACCGTTTTAATGGCTTGGGAATCAGTGTTCATGATATATCAGCTCAAAAAATATCGCTTTTACGTTTTCAAAAATACGCTATAGGATGGAGTGCAACAATTCATTTCGTAGCACAGGACCACTTTGGTCTGGATGTAACTGATATCAAAAACAAGACTTATAGCAAGTATAGATTTTTTCGCATATGGTTCTTTTTACAACGGCATAAAGACTTTGCTTTCAAACCTTTCTTCACCAATTTTAACACAATCGAAAGAATCGAAGATTATCTATGAAAAGCAAACTCCAGAAAATAACATTATGTTCACTTCTTCTATGCTGTATTTATAATTTATGGACACTGCTCCCTGTGCAGGTTCTGTATACATACTCAGATGCTGGTAGTTCGGTCTTTCTGGTAGTTAATCATCTGCCCTTGACTGATAGGGATAAAATAGACTGGTATCTGACACATCAGAATGAAATTAAAAGTAAAAATCCCTTACCAGAAGGCGCCTGGCATACCTACTATTTAATTGATATCGGTAATGGCTTCACTAATCCTAAAAAATATACCGATGGGCCGTATGAAGATCTTTACTGTTTTCCGACGATTGACAACGACGATAATTGTATCGTGAAACACTATTTAATGGTTGTTAATGAATATCCTGATCGTAATACTCATTTCGTTATTGATGATACCAATGAGTATCAACTAACACAGGAGAATAAAATAGAGCGAGTGTTCAACCCGCATGACCTTGAGAAAAGCAATTTTTACGAATAAGCCGGATAAAGAAATATCCTTATCCGGCACTAATATTACAACCAGTTCTTCCGCTTAAAGTACAGATACGGTGCCAGACCCGCGAGGATCATAAAGATAATCGCGCCTGGGTAGCCGAAACTCCATTTCAGTTCTGGCATAAACTCAAAGTTCATCCCGTAGCTGGAAGCGACCAGTGTTGGCGGCAGGAACACGACGGATACCACCGAGAAGATTTTGATGATGCGGTTCTGCTCGATGTTGATAAAGCCCATCGCCGCCTGCATCAGGAAGTTTACCTTCTGGAACAGGGATTCGTTATGCGGCAGCAGGGATTCGATATCTCGCAGGATTTCACGCGCCTGCTCCAGTTGCCCGCCCGGTAAGCGTGCCTTACGTACCAGGAAGTTAAGCGCGCGCTGGGTATCCATCAGACACAGGCGAACTTTCCAGCCGATATCTTCCAGTTCCGCCAGCGTGGAGAGCGCCTCGTCGTACTCATCGCCCTGACGCCCTTCCATAATCACCCGGCTCAGTTGCTCCAGATCGCTGTAGATGTTTTCAATTTCATCCGCCAGCTGTTCGATTTTGGTTTCGAACAGATCCAACAGTAACTCGTAAGCGTTGCCGTCTACCATCGACTGGCTACGGGCGCGCATACGATACAAACGGAATGCAGGCAGCTCGCGCTCACGCAGAGTAAACAGACGACCATCACGGATGGTAAATGCCACAGTGGAGTTGCCAGCATGATCTTCCGCATCTTCAAAGAAGAAGAAGGAGTGAATATGCAGGCCGTCATCGTCTTCAAAGAAACGCGCCGATGCTTCGATGTCTTCCAGTTCCGGGCGAGTTGCCAGGCTCTGGCCAAGTTCAGATTGTACGCGCAGTCGCTCGTCGTCATCCGGTTCGACAAGATCAATCCATACTGCATCTACGAGGGGTTGTGACTCTTCGACTTCCAGCCGGGTCAGTCGGTTATTTTCCAGTTGAAATGCGCTCAGCATGACCGGGACTCCCAATGCTTAAAATATCGGACAGTTCGGTGGGCACACAGAAACAAATTGGGTTTCAGACCATTAAACAGCCTGACTCAGCGCGACGGGAAAAATTGAGGTCGCTGACAACCGCTAAGGCTATCAGCAAAAGGGGATAGCCTTAGGAGTTGATCCTGGATGACAGGATAATGAGCCAGTATCTACTGGGTGTGTCCAAGGCGAATGTCCTCTTAGAGTGATCGTGCGCGCATGTTACGCCAGCAAAATTTTGCCGTCAACACGCAACGGAACACCACAGAACAATAGTTGAACTTCGCGCTTTTTGGTACTCGTCAAGGTCGTTAACAGGATAAAAAAATCCCACATCCAGGACCTATAATGGCGCATCGGCTACTCATTGGTAAAGGAATGATCACCTTGAATCTCAAACGGATTTTTCTCGCCCTCACATTGTTCCCCTGGTTTGCTGTTGCTGCTGATGACTGCGCGCTCTCTGATCCGACGCTGACCGTGCAAACGTATACCGTTAACCCTCAAACAGAGCGGGTGAAAATGTACTGGCAAAAAGCCAATGGCGAAGCATGGGGAACGTTACATTCGCTGCTGGCTGATATTAATAGTCAGGATCAGGTTCAGATGGTGATGAACGGCGGCATCTACGATGAAAACTATGCGCCGCTCGGTTTGTACATCGAAAACGGTCAGCAGAAAGTGGCGTTAAATCTCGCTTCGGGTGAAGGGAACTTCTTTATCCGTCCTGGCGGCGTGTTTTATGTCGCGGAAGATAAAGTCGCTATCGTTCCGCTGCAAACATTTAAAACCAGCGAAAAAATTCAGTATGCGGTGCAGTCAGGGCCATTATTGTTGGAAAACGGCGTCATTAATCCGCGTATTCTTCCCAACGTCGCCTCGCGCAAAATTCGTAATGGAGTAGGGATTAATAAACAAGGGAACGCCGTGTTTTTACTTAGCCAGCAAGCGACAAACTTTTATGATTTCGCCTGCTATGCCAAAGCAAAACTGGACGTCGAGCAGCTGCTTTACCTTGATGGCACGATTTCGCATATGTATGTGAAAGGCGGAGCGATTCCCTGGCAACGATATCCTTTTGTCACCATGATTTCCGTCGAGCAGAAAGGTTAAAACAACCGTTTTGTGTCACTGAATATGGTGCAGATGCCGGATGCGGCGTAAACGCCTTATCCGGCCTACATGACGCTGCAATTTATTGAATCTGCATGATTTTGTAGGCCGTATAAGGTACGCAGCACCGCATCCGACAACGTTACACCGTCTCCAGTCGGGCGTAAGCCGCCACCAGCCATTTGATTCCCTGGCCCTGGAACGCCACCTGCAAGCGGCTATGTTCACCGCTGCCTTCCATATTGACGATAGTCCCTTCGCCAAACTTGGCGTGGCGCACGCGCTGGCCGAGTTTGTAACCGCTGTCGTTCTCAACCATCGGCGTACCCATACGCTGATGGCTGACCGGGCGGCTTACCGTAGCGCGCAGACGCACTTCTTCCACACACTCTTCCGGCAGCTCGCCAATAAAGCGCGACGGGCGATGGTAAACCTCTTTGCCATACAGACGGCGGGTTTCCGCGTAGGTCAGCGTCAGTTTCTGCATCGCGCGGGTTACGCCAACATAGGCCAGACGGCGTTCTTCTTCCAGACGTCCACCTTCATCCAGCGACATCTGGCTTGGGAACATACCCTCTTCCATACCGACGATAAACACCTGCGGGAATTCCAGACCTTTCGCCGAGTGTAGGGTCATCAACTGCACCGCGTCCTGCCAGGTATCCGCCTGCCCTTCGCCCGCTTCCAGCGCCGCGTGGGAGAGGAACGCCTGCAGCGGCATTAAATCTTCGTCTTCTTCGTTGTAGCTGAACTGGCGCGTTGCCGTCACCAGTTCCTCTAAGTTTTCGATACGCGTCTGGCCTTTTTCGCCCTTCTCCTGCTCGTACATAGTGCGCAGGCCGGAGTCTTTAATTACCCGGTCAGTCTGTACATGCAGCGGCATATCGGCAGTTTCTTGCGCTAAGGCGTCAATTAATTCCATAAATCGCTGCAAGGCGCTGGCAGCACGTCCGGCGAGCGCTTTTTCCTGCAACAGTTCACGGCACGCCTGCCACAGTGTTAACTGGCGATCGCGCGACGTCTGACGCACCACGTCCAGTGTCCGGTCACCAATACCGCGGGTTGGCGTATTGACCACGCGCTCAAACGCCGCGTCATCGTTGCGGTTGGCAATCAGGCGCAGATAAGAGAGCGCATCTTTAATTTCCTGACGCTCGAAGAAGCGCATACCGCCATAAATACGGTACGGCATACTCGCCTGGAGGAGCGCCTCTTCCAGCACGCGCGACTGGGCGTTGCTGCGATAGAGAATGGCGCACTCAGCGAGCGCCCCGCCGTTGTCCTGCCAGGTTTTGATGCGGTTAACCACGAAACGCGCTTCATCAAGTTCGTTGAAGGCGCAATAAAGCGAAATCGGCTCACCGTCCGCGCCATCGGTCCACAGTTTTTTACCCAGACGTCCGTTATTGTTTTCAATCAGGGCGTTCGCGGCGCTCAGAATGTTGCTGGTAGAGCGGTAGTTTTGCTCCAGACGGATAGTTTCGGCACCGGGGAAATCATTGAGGAAACGCTGAATATTCTCTACCTGCGCCCCGCGCCAGCCGTAGATTGACTGGTCGTCATCGCCAACGATCATCACTTTGCCAGTGTCACCTGCCAGCAGACGGATCCACGCGTACTGAATGTTGTTGGTATCCTGGAATTCGTCCACCAGGATGTTGGTAAAACGCTCGCGGTAGTGTTGCAGAATATGCGGCTTGTTAAGCCACAGTTCGTGGGCGCGCAGCAGCAGCTCCGCGAAGTCCACCAGACCCGCGCGGTCGCACGCTTCCTGATACGCCTGATAAACCTTCTGCCAGGTCTGCTCCACCGGGTTACCGTAACTCTGAATATGATGCGGACGCAGGCCTTCATCTTTCTGGCTGTTGATGTACCACATTGCCTGGCGCGGCGGCCACTGCTTCTCGTCGAGGTTCATCGCCTTGATCAGACGTTTAAGCAGGCGCAGTTGGTCTTCACTATCAAGAATTTGGAAATCCTGCGGCAGGTTGGCGTCCATATGGTGCGCACGCAGCAGGCGATGCGCCAGCCCGTGGAAAGTACCGACCCACATGCCGCCCTGGCTGGTGCCCATCAGTTGCCCGATACGATGACGCATCTCCGCCGCCGCTTTGTTGGTAAACGTCACCGCCATAATCGAGTATGGCGAGCAGTTTTCCACGCTCATCAGCCAGGCGATACGATGCACCAGAACGCGCGTCTTACCACTGCCCGCACCCGCCAGCACCAGGAGGTTGCTGCGTGGCGCGGCCACCGCTTCGCGCTGTTTGTCATTAAGGCTTTCGAGCAGGTAAGAAACGTCCATTGGCACCGCCGCGTAAAAATAGGTTGGGCGGAGAAGCGCAACGCCCTCCACCAAAAAGCTGGGTATATATACAGATTTGCTGATTATATCAGCGAGGTCAGAGATGCCAACCGGGAAATTTCCAGATGCGGGAGTAAACGGCTGTCCCAGGTTTGCATCAGACAGCTATTTTCCGGTCTGATCCAACAGGCCTGCATTCCGCTGCGAATTGCCCCGCCAACGTCGGTGGTGAGATCGTCCCCAACATGTAAGATCTCGCCGATCGGTACGTTGAGTTTTTCCGCCGCCAGAAAGTACATATCGCTGAACGGTTTCGAGCGTCCGTGCGGGCCAGCGCGCAGCACAAACTCAAAGTAGTCGCCCAGGCCAAAAAGTTCCGGCTGTGCGTTGCCGTTGGTGATCGCCACCAGCGGCCATTTCTTCGCCAGTTGCTTTAAGGTGTCGTGCGTTTGCTGCGGGACGTCGATCCGACTGCGCCATTTGGCAAAGTTGATCATCGCCGCGTGTGCACCTGCACTGGCTTCTTCGGCACTCAGCCCAGCGTCGAGCATCGCTTGTTCAATCGAGCGAAAACGCCAGCGCGTCACGTCGTGATAAATCTCGGGTTCCGCTTCCCGTACCGCCTGACGCAGGCGTTGCAGATCTTCATTCTGGAAGCTGCGCAGCGCCGGATGATAATTTTGCACAAAAGTCAGCGCCTCCCGCTCGGTGCGCAAAATCACCGGACGGTTATCGTAAAGGGTATCATCCAGGTCAAAGGTGAGCGCCGAGATGCGCCCCAAAGGCCGGTAAAAACGCATTATTTCCCCCGTTTGGCGCGTGGATGCGCCGCATCGTACACCGAGGCAAGGTGTTGAAAATCAAGATGAGTATAGATTTGCGTGGTGGAGAGGTTGGCATGACCTAACAGTTCCTGCACACCACGAAGATCGCCGCTCGACTCCAGCATATGGGTAGCGAACGAGTGACGTAATTTATGCGGGTGAACGTGGTTATTCAGCCCTTGTTTTATGCCCCATTCTGCAAAGCGTTTCTGTACATTACGCGCGGAGATACGCTTGCCCAGTTTAGACAGAAAAAGTGCGTCGTCTTCGCTACCAAACAGGTCGCGCAAATCAAGCCAGTGCTCAATCCATGCCACGGCATTACGACCAATCGGCAGGCGGCGCTCTTTGCTGCCTTTCCCCATTACCCACACTTCGCCGGACTCCAGGTCAAGGTGTTTGATATCGAGCCCCACCAGTTCGGAAAGACGCAGACCCGCACCGTACATCACTTCCAGCATCGCCCGGTCGCGCACGGCGAGGGGATCGTTGATATCAATATCCAATAGGCGATTCATATCATCGACGTCGATATTTTTCGGCAGATGACGCGGCGCTTTCGGTGCCGCAACACCTTTTGCCGGGTTAGCTTTGAGTTCGTTCTGGCTGACCAGCCAGTCAAAAAAGCTACGTAGCGCGGAGAGGCGTAATGCAAGGCTTGCCGCGCCCAGCCCTTTACGGCGACTGCGTACAGCAAAATTGCGCACCATCGTCACATCACATTGCTGCCAGCTTTGCAGGCCGTTTTCGCTGGCAAAATTGATGATCGCCTCAAGCTGGCGCTGGTAGTTAAGCAGGGTTATCGGACTAAGCTGCCGCTCCACGCTCAGATAGCGTAGGTAGCGTTCCACATCGGTATGTAAATCGGTCATACGCGTTCAATCCAACGTTCCAGAAGCTCCGGCAACATCAGTGCAATTTCATCAAGTAACTGCGTTCCCTGTCCTTGTTGATAGTGATTGACATCGCGGCTGGTGAACAGCACCACGCCTAAATCAGCATCGCTTCCCAGCATCGACATCGCCACCGATCCCACCGCTTTCGCTTCCGGTAACACCACCAGCAACTCCGGCCCGTTAAGCGGCCCCAGATAATGCTGCTCCTGGCCCAGACGCTGAATACGCAGTGGTTCGAAAGCCTGACGGTTTAATGCCAGATGAGTATGGTTCGACGGCGCACCTAAGCGCCAGCGATCCGGAAACAGGCGCACACTCGCGCCCGCCAACCCTAAATCACGCGCCCAGCGATGAAAACGCATCAGCATATCGTCGAGACTGCTGGCGGCAGTAAGAGTGCGCTGCAAGTAGAGCAAGCGATAAAACAGACCTTCGTTAGCGATAGCCTGTTCCATCAACAGCGACATGTTCTCTTCCAGAACATGAATATGGTTACGCGCGCGAGCCATATGCCACTCGACCAGCGAAACGGTACCACGTACCGGATGCGGCACACGTATCGCTTCAACTGCGCGCGCATTGCGGATAAAAAACTCAGGATTTTTAATCAGATAATCGACAACCGCCCGGTCATCAAGCTCCGTGAGTGTTTCCTGCAGTTCTTCCCCTGGTTGCTTCATAGATGAATAAATCCGTCGTAGACATGTACCGCCGGCCCCGTCATATATAACGGGTGACCCGGGCCTTTCCAGGCGATATCAAGACGACCGCCGGGGAGTTCCACGCGGACTTCTTCGGCCAGCAAACCTTGCAGAATCCCTACCGCCACCGCCGCACACGCGCCGCTGCCGCAGGCCTGGGTTTCTCCTGCCCCACGCTCATAAACGCGTAAACGAATATGCTCGCGCTTAACCACCTGCATGAAACCGATATTAGCGCGTTCCGGAAAACGTTCGTGACTTTCCAGAACTGGGCCCAATGTTTCTACCGCGGCGGTATCGACATCATCGACCTGAATCACGCAGTGCGGATTTCCCATCGACACCACGCCGCATAAGATTGTCTGCTCGGCGGCGCGCATAATATAGGTCTTTTCCGCTTTGTTAGCGCGAAACGGCACGGCGGAAGGTTCGAAGTTAGGTTCACCCATATTGACCCGCACCAGATCGTCATCGGTAACGGTCAGCACCATCCGACCATTGGCAGTGCTGACGCGAATATCGCGCTTATTGGTCAGCCCTTTCAGGCGTACAAAGCGGGCAAAGCAACGGGCGCCATTACCGCATTGCGCCACTTCACTACCATCAGCATTAAAGATGCGATAGTGGAAATCCAGCTCAGGATCGTAAGGCGGTTCGACCACCAACAGCTGATCAAACCCCACACCCAGGTGCCGATCCGCCAGGCGACGAATCAGATCCGGAGAAAAAAAGACATTCTGCGTTACCGCGTCGACGACCATAAAATCGTTGCCAAGGCCATGCATTTTCGAGAACTGCATTATCTACTCCATTCACGCGGGTACAGAAACTGACTTTTAGTAATTCACCTGAGATGGGCCATCGCCAGTGGCGCGGTCGTTTTTATCCGGCAACGTGGATTGTGTTTGCGTCTCTACCGGTTTGGTCGGCGGCGGCGCGTTTTTATCTGCAGGCGGGAAATAGAGCGGACCTTTCAGACCGCAGCCCGTCAGGCTGAAAAGAGTAAGTAATACAGTGAGTGCCTTAAACACGTTTTTCATTATGGATTGCCTGTAAAGTTCATCGCTTTCTGCTTTCTATCATCGCAGGAGAAGACGTAAAAGCAAGCGTTTAGCGACTCTTTATGAAGTCTGAAAAGTGAGGAATTGCTGCGAGTATAACGCTTACACGTGGGGATTTATGTTTTGCTGGTAGTTTCGTGATCGGCACCTCGCGCCAGGATGGCTTTATGCACTATCGCAATGTGGTTTGTTTGTTGTCTTTTTTAGTTCCGTCAGCGTGAGGATGCTCGCTCGGTGAACCTGATCATAATGTTTACCTGAAACAGGGAAAGGCGTGGTGTACCTGCGCCCTAATGAAGAGACAAATCTTTCGCTATACAGAGATATTATTATTCCAGTGACGGATGAATCGTGCCGGAACGCAGCCGCAGAGATGCAAACTTTGAAGCCCTGACCCCATGCCGCTATACTGCCGCCATCACTTAAAAACAGGATACAACAATGAACGACAGTGAATTTCATCGCCTGGCTGACCAACTGTGGCTAACCATTGAAGAACACCTGGACGACTGGGATGGCGACAGCGATATCGACTGCGAAATCAACGGCGGCGTGCTGACCATTACCTTTGAAAACGGCAGCAAAATCATTATCAACCGTCAGGAACCACTGCACCAGGTGTGGCTGGCGACCAAACAGAGCGGCTACCATTTTGACCTGAAAGGCGATGAGTGGATTTGCGATCGCAGCGGCGAAACCTTCTGGGATTTGCTGGAACAGGCGGCAACGCAGCAGGCGGGTGAAACAGTCAGTTTCCGCTAAGATTGCATGCCGGATAAGCCTCGCTTTCCGGCACATTCATCACGAAAAATACTGCTGTAGCAGCGGCGTATCGTTGTCCTGATTGGCAGGCGGCATATTGCCGATAGATTTGGTGCGGAAGGGTATAACCTGTTCCCGACCATCGATCTTCACAATCTGATAGAACTGCGGCAAGTTGAAGTTAATGAAACTGGAGCCGTAGGTGAAACGATCGTGCGATGACGAGTAGAAGCGGCTGACGTCACGCACCAGCTCCTCTTTGCTGCCTTCGCAGTGGTGATACACCTCAACGCGGTTACTTTCGTCGAGAATGTAGATATTAAAGCCATTCTCGTCTTGAGTTTCTTCGAAGAAGAACTGGATGATCCCTTCGCTGGCAAAGCCGTCTACCACCGCCGGTAATTTGACGTGATTGGTTTCAACCTGTACTGACAGACCGTGCAGTTTGTTATGCGAAATAGCGCCATAGAACTCGATGGCATTTTCCAGTTTCTGTACCGACACATTCAGGCGCTCGAAGAACAAGCCCCAAGTCTGGCCAGAAACGCGCAGCGCCTTGAAGCGCCCGGTTTCCTGACGGGTGCTGGAAAGACGCAGTTCAATACATTCCGAAACCAGTTGCTGCACGCGAGTACGAATTAAGCCGCGCAGATGCTGGCTATAACAGAAGACTTCCACGCTATCCGGCGGCGCGGCGTCCTGGTGCATTTTGCCGAGAATGGTTTTCAGGGCTTCAATCATCGACTGCTCGCCGTTGAAATGCAGCGTGCGCACTTCATTCCATGAGTTGCGATACAACAGATCAACACTGCCCACAAGGCATTTTTGCTCTTCTCCAAAGCTGAAGACGTCCAGCTTACGGAAATCAAAATGCACTACCTGATTACGAAACGCTGTCGTTGGGTCATATTCCAGGTTAACGATAATCGCCAGATGGCGAATCTCACAAGGGCTGTAGAGCGCCTTCGGCGTCGGTGCGGGTAGGCGCAATGGGAAATGGTGCGACACATCAGCGACCATTTCCTGCAACTTCGGCAAGTCGACAATGCCGTTGCCTTTAATGTACAAACGGGTACGCGAGGTCAGCAGGCCGTTAAACCATGCCCACGCCACCAGTTTGTTCAGGTAACGGTTATATTCCAGCGGTTGATGGCTGATGATCGACTCTATTGTCGGCGCACGGTTATACAGATACCAGCCAGAGCGATTAGCACGGCCCGGCGGCACATAAATAAAGGTCAGATTTGGCTCGGAAAGATCAGGTGAAATCTGCGGGTTCACCAGCGTCACTTTACCCGGTAATGCTTCAAACGCCGCGTACAGTTTACGCGTCAGCACGCCGATATCCTGCGGGCTGGCGGAGACGCTAAGGTTATTGCGGCGCGCAAAGCGGATCAGATTACGGTAGCTCTGCATCATCGCGTCGAGAAGTTCGTTGTGCGCCTCACGCACCTGATCAATCTTCCAGTTGGCACGGTTATCAAGCATTGCCAGACGAGTATCGTCCCATTCCCACTCTTTCACCAGCTGGCTTAACACTTCACGACGCCAGCCTACGCAGGCGCGTTCGCGGCTAAGTTTTTCGCACACTTTTAAATAGAAGCAGCGGCGTACTAAATCCAGACGAGTGAAATCTTCAATCGCCGTCAGGTATTCAGTAACACGCTCCAGCATCATGCAGTACGGATCGAGGCCAAACGACACAATCTCGCCGTCGTGCAAACGCTGTTTGATATCTTTCGCCAGCAGGCGTGGGTTCGGGTATTCCCAGGAATAAGCTTCCAGCAGCAGTGTTTTCAGCACCGCTTTGTACGGGGAGTCGATACTTTTGTAGAGTTGCCAAAGGCTGGCACCGAAGTACTCTTCAGCGGAAAGCGAGCTTAAGCCGCCGAGATCCAGCCATTCATTTGGCGTCAGCACGCCCTGCGCGTAAAGCGTCATTACGTAGTCATCGTAATGCTCTTCTTCGTCGCACGGCACCATATTCCACAGAATACGCTTACCGGCGAGACGCACGGCGGTACGATAAAATTCATCAAGTAGCAGTATATGCTGGGTGGAGCCGCAATCTTCGCCCCCCAGACTGCCACTCTCGTTGTGGCGGAAACGGTTTTCATCAATCAGGAAGAAGCTAACTTCCACACCCAGCGAGGCGGCCCAGTTTTCCAGCAGGCTGCATTTACGCTGTAGTAATTGGCGCTCTTCGCTATCGAGCCAGGATTGATGACAGACCCAGATATCCAGGTCAGAGGAACAACTTTGCCCTACGGACGAAGTACTGCCCATGGTGTATACGCCAGTAATAGGAAGCTCGCCTTTTGGCGGGTCCTGTACTGACATTCCACGGTACAGTTCAAGTTCGTTCAGGTAGTGGCGTTGGGTTTCATCAGGCGTGTAGAGGCAAATGCCTTTGGGAACGTTACCATCAAGGTAACCCGGCATTAGCGGATGGTGATAGTGCAACAATGTAGGCAGCAGACTGTAAACCTGTTGGAATGCAGGCCCCATGGCAGCAAGCGCGCGATCCACGCGCAATTGATTTATGGCATCCAGTCTCTGTTTCAGAGTCTCAATATAGAGGTACAAGACGTATCGCCTGATTTGCTACCCGTCATGTCTATGGTTCCGGCAACATCAACGGAAACACGCAGCATTCGGGATATTTCGTATGTCAAAGGTAACTGTTACCACTTTCCGCGCCTGGTTTTTTTAGTTTCACGACGAAAAAATGGTCTAAAACGTGATCAATTTAACACCTTGCTGATTGACCGTAAAGAAAGATGCGCTACATACAAGTGTAGCACCGTTTATTCTCTGTAAATTCCTTATTACGACGGCTTGAAGCGCCAGTCAGGATCCACTTTACGTTTTGCATTAACGTCAACGTTTCACCACAGCACTGACATCGCTCCAGCAAGGATGTTAGGATGGACCACGGATGATAATGACGGTAACAAGCATGTTAGACAATGTTTTAAGAATTGCCACACGCCAAAGCCCACTTGCACTCTGGCAGGCACACTATGTCAAAGACAAGTTGATGGCGAGCCATCCGGGATTAGTCGTTGAGCTAGTACCGATGGTGACGCGCGGCGATGTAATTCTTGATACGCCGCTGGCGAAAGTAGGCGGAAAAGGCTTATTTGTTAAAGAGCTGGAAGTCGCGCTCCTGGAAAACCGCGCCGATATCGCCGTACATTCGATGAAAGATGTGCCGGTTGAATTCCCGCAGGGTCTGGGACTGGTCACCATTTGCGAACGCGAAGATCCGCGTGATGCCTTTGTGTCCAATAATTATGACAGCCTGGATGCGTTACCGGCTGGCAGTATCGTCGGGACTTCCAGTTTACGTCGCCAGTGCCAACTGGCTGAACGCCGCCCGGACCTGATTATTCGCTCTCTGCGTGGAAATGTTGGGACACGCCTTAGCAAGCTGGATAACGGTGAATACGATGCCATTATTCTTGCCGTGGCCGGATTAAAACGTTTAGGGCTGGAGTCCCGCATTCGCGCTGCGCTGCCCCCTGAAATTTCTCTTCCGGCAGTCGGACAAGGTGCAGTAGGTATTGAATGCCGCCTTGATGATACGCGTACCCGCGAGCTTCTTGCCGCGCTTAATCACCATGAAACCGCGCTACGCGTCACCGCTGAACGTGCAATGAATACCCGTCTGGAAGGAGGTTGTCAGGTGCCGATTGGCAGCTATGCCGAACTTGTCGACGGAAAAATCTGGTTGCGTGCGCTGGTCGGTGCACCAGACGGTTCACAGATTATTCGTGGTGAACGCCACGGCGCGCCGCAGGATGCCGAGCAAATGGGGATTTCACTGGCAGAAGAGCTACTGAATAACGGTGCACGGGAGATTCTCGCTGAAGTCTACAACGGAGACGCGCCAGCATGAGTATCCTGGTCACCCGCCCATCTCCAGCTGGAGAAGAGTTAGTGAGCCGTCTGCGCACACTGGGGCAGGTGGCCTGGCATTTTCCGCTGATTGAGTTTTCCCCTGGTCGGCAATTACCGCAACTTGCCGACCAGCTATCAGCACTTGGTGAAGGCGATCTATTGTTTGCCCTTTCGCAACACGCCGTTGCTTTTGCCCAATCACAGCTGCATCAGCAAGATCGTAAATGGCCCCGGCTACCCATTTATTTCGCCATCGGCCGCACCACTGCGCTGGCGCTGCATACCGTGAGCGGACACCTGGTTCGTTATCCGCAGGATCGGGAAATCAGTGAAGTCTTGCTACAATTACCTGAATTACAAAATATTGCTGGCAAACGTGCGCTGATATTACGTGGCAACGGCGGTCGTGAGCTGATTGGAGAAACTCTGACGGCACGCGGTGCTGAAGTCACTTTTTGTGAATGTTATCAACGGTGTGCAATTCATTATGACGGTGCAGAAGAGGCGATGCGTTGGCAATCCCGCGAGGTGACGACCGTCGTTGTTACCAGCGGTGAAATGTTGCATCAACTCTGGTCATTGATCCCACAATGGTATCGTGAGCACTGGTTACTACGCTGTCGGCTTTTGGTCGTCAGTGAGCGTTTGGCGAAACTCGCCCGGGAACTGGGCTGGAATGACATTAAGGTCGCCGATAACGCTGACAACGATGCGCTATTACGGGCATTACAATAACTCTCATAACAGGAAGCCATAATGACGGAACAAGAAAAAACCTCCGCCGTGGTTGAAGATACCAGGGAGGCCGTGGACACCACGCCACAACCTGTCGTTGCAGAAAAGAAGAGTAAGAACAGTACCGCTCTGATTCTCAGTGCGGTGGCTATCGCCATTGCTCTGGCAGCAGGCGTCGGTTTGTATGGCTGGGGTAAGCAACAGGCCGTCAGTCAGACTGCCACCAGCGATGCCCTGGCGAGCCAACTCACGGCACTGCAAAAAGCCCAGGAAACCCAAAAAGCGGAGCTGGAAGGCATTATTAGGCAACAGGCTGCACAGCTAGAACAGGCGAATCGTCAGCAAGAAACGTTGGCAAAACAGCTGGATGAAGTCCAACAAAAGGTCGCCACCATCTCTGGTAGCGATGCCAAAACCTGGCTTCTCGCACAGGCGGACTTTCTGGTAAAACTTGCCGGACGTAAACTCTGGAGCGATCAGGACGTCACCACCGCAGCGGCGTTACTGAAAAGCGCTGATGCCAGCCTGGCAGATATGAATGACCCCAGTCTTATTGCCGTTCGTCGGGCAATTACCGATGATATCGCCAGCCTTTCTGCGGTATCGCAGGTGGATTATGACGGCATTATTCTTAAGCTGAATCAGCTTTCTAATCAGGTAGATAACCTGCGTCTGGCCGACAATGACAGCGATGGTTCGCCGATGGATTCCGACGGTGAAGAGCTTTCCAGCTCCATCAGTGAATGGCGCGTCAATCTGCAAAAAAGCTGGCAGAGTTTTATGGACAACTTCATTACGATTCGCCGTCGTGATGATACTGCCGTACCGCTGTTAGCGCCGAATCAGGATATCTATCTGCGCGAAAATATTCGTTCCCGTCTGCTGGTCGCCGCACAAGCTGTGCCGCGTCATCAGGAAGAGACTTACCGCCAGGCGCTGGAGAATGTCTCCACCTGGGTTCGTGCTTATTACGATACTGACGATGCGACGACCAAAGCATTCCTCGACGAGGTGGACCAGTTAAGTCAACAGACTATTTCGATGGATCTCCCGGAAACCCTGCAAAGCCAGGCGATGCTGGAAAAACTGATGCAGACCCGCGTGCGTAACCTGCTGGCACAACCGGCAGCGAAGGCAACGGAAGCTAAACCTGCACCTGCACCTGCACCTGCACCTGCACCTGCACCTGCACCGCAAGCTGATGCTCCGGCAGTCGCGCCGCAAGGAGAATAACCATGCTAAAAGTGTTATTGCTCTTTGTGTTGCTGATTGCGGGGATCGTAGTTGGCCCGATGATCGCCGGCCATCAAGGTTATGTGCTAATCCAGACCGATAACTACAATATCGAAACCAGCGTCACTGGCCTGGCGATCATTTTGATTCTTGCGATGGTCGTGCTGTTTGCCATTGAGTGGCTACTACGGCGAATCTTCCGCACCGGTGCGCACACCCGGGGTTGGTTTGTCGGACGTAAGCGTCGCCGCGCACGGAAGCAAACTGAACAAGCGCTGCTAAAACTGGCGGAAGGCGATTATCAGCAAGTTGAAAAGCTGCTGTCAAAAAATGCCGATCATGCTGAACAACCGGTGGTGAACTATCTTCTGGCCGCCGAAGCCGCACAGCAACGAGGTGATGAAGCACGCGCCAACCAACATCTGGAACGTGCCGCGGAGCTGGCTGGCAACGACACCATTCCGGTGGAAATCACCCGTGTACGTCTGCAACTGGCCCGTAATGAAAATCACGCAGCTCGCCACGGCGTAGATAAGTTGCTGGAAGTCACGCCACGCCATCCGGAAGTGCTGCGTCTGGCGGAACAGGCGTATATCCGCACCGGTGCGTGGAGTTCACTGCTGGATATCATCCCGTCGATGGCAAAAGCCCACGTTGGCGATGAAGAACATCGTGCAATGCTGGAACAACAGGCATGGATTGGCCTGATGAATCAGGCGCGAGCCGATGACGGCAGCGAAGGTTTACGTAACTGGTGGAAAAACCAAAGCCGGAAAACGCGTCATCAGGTGGCGTTGCAGGTGGCAATGGCGGAACATCTTATCGAGTGTGATGACCATGACACAGCCCAGCAAATTATTATCGACGGCCTGAAACGCCAGTATGACGATCGCCTGCTGCTGCCAGTTCCACGACTGAAAACCAACAATCCGGAACAGCTTGAAAAAGTGCTACGCCAGCAAATCAAAAACGTCGGCGATCGCCCACTGTTGTGGAGCACATTGGGCCAGTCACTGATGAAGCACGGCGAATGGCAGGAAGCATCCCTCGCCTTCCGCGCGGCGCTGAAACAACGCCCGGACGCCTACGATTACGCATGGCTTGCCGACGCGCTGGACAGACTGCACAAGCCGGAAGAAGCCGCATCGATGCGCCGCGACGGCTTGATGTTGACGTTGCAGAACAACCCGCCGCAGTAATTTATATCGCCTCGTTCAGAGGCGATATTTTTTTACAAGGATGTCAAAATGCGCATGCCGTCCAACTCTCTTTTCCGCTTGCCATCTCCTGAAATTAATCCTGTTCAGGCAAGGTTGTTGCTTTGCTTTTTGATATGCACTGCTCTGGCTGGCCTAAGCTGGTTGATTATTTCCTTCGTGCGTACGGGCAACACCTTCATCTTCTGGTTAACACTTTTTATTGTGTCTCTGATAGCCGCTGCGAAGCAGGAGAAAATAAAGCTCCTCGAGAAGCGGCGAATCATGGCCGATAAACGTCAGGGACTTTCCATTTGTCAGTTCGCACGCCAGTTTACCCCCCGAAGCGTAGATACATGGATCATTCGGGCTGTGTGGAATACCTTGCAAGAAAATGGCTATATCGGTTACCCACTGCCACTTAAAGCCGACGATAAACTGGACGAAGATCTGGATTTAGTAAACGATGCCGTTGAGTTAGAAGAGCTGGTTGAAGATATCGCCGCTCGCTGCGGACGCGATTTAACAGGAATAGAGAATAATCAGTTTCTTCCCATCGTCACGGTAGGCTCTCTTGTAAGAGTGCTAAATGCACAACCAATGACGCAGGAGCGACGTAATCTGTTGTTTATTCAGCCATAAAAAAACGCCTGCTCTTATTACGGAGCAGGCGTTAAAACAGGTCTGTATGACAACAAATGGGTGCTTCACTCAACGTTGTGTCCATGGTGTCTGATGAGGCATAAGCGACATCTGTCAGTGGACGATAAGCACCGTAAACGGCTCTGCGTCATTCCTAAGTTTATGAGGCACTAAGGCGAACATAAGAGATGGAATGAGCATCTACTCAATTATTATGCCATACAGCTCGGGAAATAACATCCTTTAATACTTGTTATGAGACAATTCTGCAATACAGGTTTCTTTCGTTCGCAATACTTACCTGAGCAAATATTATCCAGAACCTTACTCTCTTTAATTATAAATACTGTGAATTGTTAAAAACATTCAATAACAAATCTATATATTAATTACACTCCTAATCAAAAACAGCACCAATAATCAACGCTATACAATAAACCGGTCTTACATATCCCCCACACCGGGGGTAGGATTGAAAGCGCTCTCCTGATCTTTCGATTTATTCTCATGGCAAATAAATAATTTATTTTCATCATAATTATTTATGTACCCATTTTATCAGGGAGAGGGATCTCAATTATCAATGCTTAATTACGTCATCCATTTAATGACATGAAACCGGAGCATTTTGCATGGAAATTTCGTTTTCACCCAAACTACTGGTGATCGCCGTCGCCGCCGCTATTCCTTTGTTGGCCAGTGCTGCAGATACCCCATCAACCGCCACCGCGCGTGAAGGCTATGCCGGGTATAATCACCCCAATCAGTATTTGGTTAAACCGGCGACCACCATTGCCGATAATATGATGCCTGTGATGCAGCATCCGGCACAGGATAAAGAAACCCAGCAGAAGCTGGCGGAATTAGAGAAAAAGACCGGTAAGAAACCGAACGTGGTTGTTTTCTTACTGGATGACGTGGGCTGGATGGATGTCGGCTTTAATGGCGGTGGCGTGGCGGTAGGAAATCCAACGCCAGATATTGACGCCGTTGCCAGCCAGGGATTGATTTTAACCTCTGCGTATTCTCAACCGAGTTCTTCCCCGACCCGCGCCACCATTCTCACCGGACAATATTCTATCCACCACGGCATTCTGATGCCGCCGATGTACGGACAACCGGGCGGGCTGCAAGGGCTAACTACCCTGCCGCAATTGCTGCACGACCAGGGTTACGTCACTCAGGCCATCGGGAAATGGCATATGGGGGAAAACAAAGAGTCGCAGCCGCAGAACGTCGGCTTTGATGATTTCCGTGGCTTCAACTCAGTGTCCGATATGTATACCGAATGGCGCGATGTTCACGTCAATCCGGAAGTCGCCCTGAGTCCGGACCGTTCTGAATACATCAAGCAATTACCATTTAGCAAAGATGATGTTCATGCTGTACGCGGCGGCGAACAGGAGGCCATTGCTGACATTACGCCGAAGTATATGGAAGACCTGGATCAACGCTGGATGGAATATGGCGTTAAGTTCCTCGACAAGATGGCGAAGAGCGATAAACCTTTCTTCTTATATTACGGTACGCGCGGCTGCCACTTCGATAACTACCCGAACGCCAAATATGCGGGGAGTTCTCCGGCCCGTACCTCGTATGGCGACTGCATGGTAGAGATGAATGATGTGTTCGCTAATCTCTATAAAACGCTGGAGAAAAACGGTCAGCTGGATAACACGCTTATTGTCTTCACCTCCGATAACGGTCCGGAGGTCGAAGTGCCACCGCACGGTCGCACACCGTTCCGTGGTGCGAAAGGGTCTACCTGGGAAGGCGGCGTTCGCGTTCCGACTTTCGTGTACTGGAAAGGCATGATCCAACCGCGTAAATCTGACGGCATTGTTGATCTGGCAGATCTCTTCCCAACAGCACTGGATCTGGCGGGGCATCCTGGCGCGAAAGTCGCGAATTTAGTGCCGAAAACCACCTTTATTGATGGTGTGGACCAGACATCTTTCTTCCTGGGAACAAACGGTCAGTCTAACCGTAAGGCCGAGCACTACTTCCTCAACGGCAAACTCTCTGCTGTACGTATGGATGAGTTCAAATACCATGTGCTGATTCAGCAGCCATACGCTTATACCCAGAGCGGGTATCAGGGTGGGTTCACCGGCACGGTCATGCAAACTGCCGGATCGTCGGTATTTAACCTCTACACCGATCCACAGGAAAGCGACTCTATCGGCGTGCGCCATATTCCGATGGGAGTGCCACTACAAA
Source organism: Escherichia sp. B1147 (assembly GCF_001660175.1). Classification (NCBI taxonomy): domain Bacteria; kingdom Pseudomonadati; phylum Pseudomonadota; class Gammaproteobacteria; order Enterobacterales; family Enterobacteriaceae; genus Escherichia; species Escherichia sp. B1147. The sequence continues at coordinate 35,027 of NZ_LFHY01000026.1, read as the reverse complement.
CGGAAATGCACGCGTATATGGAGATCCTGAAAAAATATCCACCACGTGCGCAGATTAAATCGGACTAAGCCGGCGCTATCGCTAAATCGGGCTGCTCTGCTCTTGCCGGATGCGGCGTGAACGCCTTATCCGGCCTACGAAATCGTGCAAATTCAATAAATTGCAGCATCCTGTAGGCCGGATAAGATGCGTCAGCATCGCATCCGGCAATCAACCGTAGGCGGCCGCCGATTTTTACTTATTCACCATCATCAAGTGCGCCTGCATAATGTCACTGGCCGGGCGACCGTGTGCCAGTAAATCAGCCATTGCTTTAAGATATGGCGGTAGATGGCGGAAATAATGCTGATACCCAGCGCACAAATAATTCAGCCCCGGTTTGCCGCTGACATCGAGCATAAAGCGGTGTTTCGGGCAACCTCCCCAGCACGCTTTTAACACGTTGCAACTGCGACACTGCGCCGGTAACTGCTTAAATTTATCTTCACCAAAAGCCTGCTGCTGCGGAGAATCTACCATTTCTGCGATGGTCTGCTGATGCATATTCCCCAGTCGATATTGCGGATAAACAAAGTGATCGCAGGCATAAACGTCGCCATTGTGCTCAACAATTACCGAGCGTCCACAGGTCGGCTGATGATGGCAAACCGCGCCCGGCGCACCGACAAAATTGGCAAACGCCCATTCGATATTCATCACGAAAATCTTGCCGACATCGCGTTTGATCCAGTGGTCAAAAATCGCCACCAGAAACTCACCGAACGCCTCGGGGCGTACCGACCATTCCGTCAGTTCGCCCTGAATATCGCCGGGAGCATGTAATTTCAGTCCATCACGGGCAGCTGTTTCATCAGCCAGACGCTCGACCACCGGAATAAACTGGATGAACTCAACACCTGCGTCACGCAGAAAATCATAGACTTGCAAAGGTTGTAACGCACTGGTGCGATTAACGCAGACCAGCACGTTATAGTCGACATGATGCTTTTGCAGCAGCTTCAGGGCGCGCATCACCAGCTTATGCGTTGGTCTGCCGCCTTTGGTCACGCGATATTGATTGTGGATCTCTGCCGGACCGTCCAACGATAGTCCGACAAGGAAATGATGCTCCGCGAGAAACGTGCACCATTCGTCATCCAGCAGCACTCCGTTAGTCTGGAAGCTGTTACTTACCTGCCTGCCAGCACCGTATTTCGCCTGTAACTTTACGGCACGGCGGTAAAACTCCAGCCCTAACAGCGTTGGCTCACCGCCCTGCCAGGTAAAAGCGACTTCGTTTTGCGATTCGCTGGCGGCGATATAGTGGCGGACATACGCTTCCAGCGTGTCATCGTCCATATGCGTGACTGGCTTTTCACGGTAAAGGGATTGTTTTTCGAGATAAAAACAGTAGTCACAGTTCAGATTACAATCGGAACCGCTCGGTTTCGCCATCACGTGAAACGCACGCGTTGGAACCTGTTGCAGCATGGTCGCTCCTTGCCTGAAGTCGTCCTTCAATGAGTTAAGGGCGAAATCATACCGTGTGGCAATGAGTTACTACGGGCGTTTATTGCGAAGGGAGAGTGATGGAATGCACAGAAAACAAAAAACCCCGCCGAAGCGGGGTTCAAAATTGGTCGGCGAGAGAGGATTCGAACCTCCGACCCACTGGTCCCAAACCAGTTGCGCTACCAAGCTGCGCTACTCGCCGAAATACTGCTTTTTGAATTTTTAGTTCAATTCTTTAAAGTCGTGGTGCGAGGGGGGGGACTTGAACCCCCACGTCCGTAAGAACACTAACACCTGAAGCTAGCGCGTCTACCAATTCCGCCACCTTCGCATTGTCACAACTTCTAATAATGGGGTGGCTAATGGGATTCGAACCCACGACAACTGGAATCACAATCCAGGGCTCTACCAACTGAGCTATAGCCACCACTACAAATCTTGTTACGCGGTATTACTACCACCGCAGCTCAAGCGCCGGGACTAAATGGCGCGCCCGACAGGATTCGAACCTGAGACCTCTGCCTCCGGAGGGCAGCGCTCTATCCAGCTGAGCTACGGGCGCTTAGCGCCGTTGCGGGGGTGGATAATACGGACTTCCCCCCCCTCTGTCTAGTCCCTTTTTAAATAAAATGCGCGTTTGATTACGCTTTGTGCGTTTTGCCGATTATTCATCCAGCTTGTGCGCTTTACCGTGGCGATTAAGGCCAAAAACTTTATAAATCGCCGTCACCGCCAGCATGAAGATGATGCCGACAAACAGCGACATACGGGTATCTTCATTAAAGTACATCCCGATCAAAACGCAAATCAGGAATGCCATTGTTACGTAGTTGGCCCACGGAAACAGGATTGAGCGGAACGGATGGCTGGCAATCGCCGCTTTGTGTGCACGACGAAAACGCAGCTGGCTTATCAAAATCACAAACCACGGCACCATGCCCGGAAGCACGCTGGCGCTGTAGACGTAGACAAACACACGCTGTGGGTTAGGGATGATGTAGTTCAGACACGAACCAATTAACAGGATCGCAATGGATACCGCCACTCCTGCAACTGGCACGCCGTGACGGGAAACTTTCGCCATCGCCGCCGGTAACTGACGATTTTTCGCCAGCGCGTAGAGCATACGTCCGCAACTGTACATGCCGCTGTTACAGCCAGAAAGCGCTGCCGTCAGCACCACAAAGTTGATGATTCCCGCCGCCGCAGTAATACCGATTTTAGCGAAGGTCAACACGAACGGGCTGCCGTTGCTGCCAATTTCATTCCACGGGAAGATAGTGACGATAACGAAAATCGCGCCCACGTAGAAAATCAGGATCCGCCACAGCACTTTGCCTACCGCACTGCGCAGCGTGACCTGTGGATTTTTTGCTTCACCGGCGGTGATGCCGATCAGTTCCACACCCTGGTAGGACGCCACCACAATACACAATGCCGTCAGGAACCCTTTCCAGCCACCAGCAAAGAAGCCCCCATGCTCCGTGAGATTGCTAAAACCAATCGACTGCCCGCCATTGCCAAAGCCAAAGAAAATCACGCCCAGGCCAATGACAATCATCACGATAATCGTGGTGACTTTGATCATCGCGAACCAGAACTCGATTTCACCGTACAACCGTACCGCTGCCAGATTCGCCAGCGCCACCAGCGCCACCGCTATCAATGCCGGTATCCACTGCGCCATCTCCGGGAACCAGAACTGGACATAAACACCAATGGCGGTAATTTCTGAGATCCCCACCGCCATCCACATAAACCAGTAAGACCAGGCGGTGAGATAGCCAAAGAACGGGCTCATATAACGATGCGCGTACACGGCAAACGAACCGGTAACCGGCTCGAGGAACAACATTTCGCCCATTGAACGCATGATGAAAAAGACGAACAGCCCGGCGATGATATAGGCCAACAATACAGATGGCCCGGCCCATTTCAGGGTGCTGGCGGCCCCCATAAACAGGCCGACGCCAATGGTACCCCCCAGGGCGATGAGTTCGATATGTCGAGCTTCCAGCCCACGCTGTAGCTCTGGTTTGTTATCTGCCATAAATCCTCGTGTTGTGTTTGCATGTTTTTCCGGTGTTACCGGTTATCGTTATGGGTACATCGAGTGTTGCGAATGTTTTCGTAATTCAGGAGAAATGGCAAATGAAGCATTAAAAATTTGAATGCTTTGTGTAATAAAACAACAGAGTGGCGACAGAGTAACCACTCCGTCGCTTTACAGAGCAAGGGAAATCAGAGATTGCCGGTGTAATGCCAGCGTAAATAACGCAGCAAACGAAGCTGGCGCTTAATGCGGCTCGGCTGCGAAAGCAGTCTGTAGAGCCACTCCAGTCCCAGTTTTTGCCAGATTTTTGGCGCGCGTTTTACGTGACCGGTAAAGACATCGTACGTTCCACCAACGCCCATATACAGCGCATGAGGGTGCACCAGGCGGCAGTCGCGCATGAAGATCTCCTGCTTTGGTGACCCCATTGCGACGGTGACGATTTGCGCACCACTGGCGTGAATATGCTCAAACAGCGCCTGACGCTGCTCAGGCTTGAAATAACCGTCCTGGCTGCCAACGATATTCACCTTCCACTGGTCGCGCAGTTTAGCTTCGGTCTGCGCCAGCACTTCAGGTTTAGCGCCCACAAGAAACACCGGCGTCCCTTCCTTGCCAGCGCGCGCCATTACTTCTTCCCAGAGATCGGCACCTGCAACGCGGGAAACTTGCGCCTGCGGGTACTTTTTACGCACTGACCGCACGACACTAATACCATCGGCATATTTAAATTCGGCAGCGTTAATTAACTCCCTGACCTCGGCGTTATCTTCAATGGTCAGCATTTTTTCGGCATTAATGGCAACCAGCGTTCCCTGCTTAAGCTGTCCATCAGCGAACAGATAATCGAGGGCATGCTGCATATCACGCCAACCGATCAACTGTAAGCCCCGCAGCGTATAGGTCGGTGCCGTGGTGTTGTTATTCATTGTTATCCTTCAACCTGCGTCCGGAGCGATGATTTTATTCGTTTATGAATGAGTCCGGCGCTATCAAAAAGCCAGTACAGCAGTTTTGCAATCATCAGGCTTGCGCCGAAGACCACGATAAAAAAGACGACACGTGAGACAAACGAATCCAGCCCTTCGCGCGCCAGCACAATCATATTGAAGATTGCCCCGAAGCAGAAACTGTGGAGAATCGCAGCCTTATAGCGATTGGTTTCGCGGTTGCCCAGTTCATACAGCCAGTCGAACCATTTGATGATCAGACCAACCACAATCGCCCCGAGCGGGATGAACAACGCGCCGCCCATAACAACCAGTGAGCCTATAAGCGTAGGCGAGATCGCCAGCCCGGAGTGGTTATTCAGCACTTCCCAGGTAAAGTAGTTGGCGGAGTTTAGCACCATACTCGGGCGACCCGGCCACAGCCAGGAAGGGATAAAGACATAGAAATCGCGAACAATCGGTGCCAGCCCCTGGAAGTCGATGTTGTCGTAGTTCTGCAACAACAGCGCCAGATTCTCCCACGGCGAGAAGGTATCGCGGGTGAGATAGAGAAACGTATAGAACGCCTCATCGCCGCTCACGTTCATTCCATAGCGTTTTAGCGCCAGCCAGAACATACCCACAATCCCCAATACACCCGCCGCCGCCAGCATCCACAGCGAAATCCAGCCACGAATAATGCCGATAAACAGGAAGATGGCGAACGCGATAATGATATTGGCGCGAGTGCCGCCGACAATCATGTAAGTCAGCAAGCCAAAGGCAACCGTGCTGACGAGGAAAAACAGCCACGCTTTGCTGTCCTGGCGCAGAAAGTAGACCACCAGCATTGCCGGGATGAAAAAGTAAAAGAAGCGTTTTAATGCCACACCGGAGACTTCACTAGAGAAGATCTGGCTGTAGGAGTTAAGCCGGAACAGCAAAAAACCGTTGTGCATGAAGAAGATGCCGACGCTCACCAGCGCGATGCCCATCAGGATCACCCACGTGAGATTAGCTTCCACGCGGTTCATGGTAAACACGGGACGGCGCGGTGCATCAGCAACGCGTTTGCGTAAGCGTGTTTTGTAAGTGACGTAGTAAACCGCGTAGAAGCAAGCAGCAGAAAGCAGCGCCTGAAGGAGAATTTCCGGCGGCGCAACGCCGACATTAAAGCGAAATACCAGCACGCTGGTCAGCGGAAAGCCAAAGAAAAAGGTGAGCAAAAACAGCAATGAAAAGAAGACATTGAAGTTAAAGCGCACGCGGCGAAACTCAAACCAGGTCAGCGTGGCGATAAACAGCGTGCAGAGCAGCCAGACAACAAAAAGGCCGCTGAATTGCAGCAGGCTCATGCGACCTCCCCGGTGGCAATCGCCAGCGCCCGCTGCCAGCCTTGCAGATAATTCGGGCTAAAGAAGGCAATGTTGTTTTTATCCACCGACGCCAACTGACGCTGCGCTTCACGCACAATATTCTCGTTGAGATCGTCAGTGGTAAACAGCACCGGCAAATGTTGCTCTGTCATATCCTGCCAGAACGGATTTTCCCGGTTAAGCACACAGGGAATGCCAGCCTGAATCAGCAAGCACAGCGTACCAATGCCCTGCTGGCGAGCAAAAATAAAGTAGCCGAGATCGCACTGGCGAAGTAGCGCCAGATAGGCGTCAAATTCCAGTTTTTCGCTTAGAACTTGCAGATTTTCTTCGCTGAATAGCTCCAGCCCCGCCTGACGAACTTCGTCAATGTACGCTTCGTTATTAGGCGGATAGCCCATCGGTACAACCACTTTTACCGTATCGCCAAACTGCTGATGAACAGCGCGCAAGGCGGCGATATGTTCATTGCTGCGATCGCCGGAGTTCCCTACCAGAATAGTCATTTTCCCTTCACGTTGCCGATCGTTCGCCATTGTATTGAGAGAAGGGTCCATACGGGTTGGGAAATAAATCAGTTCGCCCCGCACCTTAGGATGCGTTTTGGCAAAAAAGCTCAAGTCTCCCCGAGTGGCAAACACACAGCCCACTCGCTTTTGTGCCAGTCGGCGCAGAGGATAAAAGAGTTTATATTTCAATCCACTGGAAACTTCATAGAGGTCTGCCCCCCAGATATGCCAGCAAAACTGGCTGGGCTTGATTCCGCCATTAAGCAGCGCCAGCCACAGCTTGGGATTGAATTGACCGTGGAAGAAAAACCGCTGCTGGCGGTTAGCTTTCGCTTTAGCGATAACGGCTTCTGCCAGTGACCTTTTCCCCGCAAAAAAGCGGATAGTGAGTGCCGGACAACTATCACTTAAGCCGTCGTCCTTGCCAGCAACCATAAACTCGCGCGCGTGCTCGCTCGTCGCGGCCAGCGTGTCATTGAAAAACCGCAGAACGGTTTGGTTATGGTGAGGGATATCCGATCCCAGTACGTGAATCAGTACAGTCATGCCCGCCTACGCCAGAGTAAAAACACGCCACAACAAAGAGAAAAATAGACGATATAGGTTGCCATATAGGCCTGCGCCGCGCCCAGGGCGCCATGCGCGGGGATCAACCAGTGGGCAAATACCATCAATAAAGTGAACTGACTGACTTCCGCCAGAATATAAAACCGCAGCGACGCTTTGGCGATCACCAGATAACCAAAGACATAAGCGCCCACTTTTAACACATCGCCGACCAACTGCCAGGCAAAGAGATCGCGCATGGCGGTAAATTTATTCGACAGCAGTAGCCAGATGGCAAAATCACGCAGTAGCCAGACGGTAAAACTCGCCGCCGCCACGGCCGGTAAAACGAATTTCAGCGATTTAACCACTTCCCTGGTAATATCGCGCTTTTCCGTTAGCCGCGACAACGTGGGCAATAAATACACGCTAAAGGAGGCTGTAATAAATTGCAGGTAGGCGTCGGAAATACTGCTCACCCCTTGCCAGATACCCACTTCATCCCAGCTATACTGCGCTGCCAATAGTTTACGCATCATGATGTACGCAACGGGCAAGGTCACCGACGTAATCAGCGCCATGAGCGTGAACTTACTCAACTGCCCCGCCAGACCGTTATCCCAACAGGGTTTCAGATAGCTTAACGGAATAGCGCCACGCTTAATTAACATGACGGCGGCAGGAATCACTACCAGCGCGGGAATCAGCGCCAGACCAAGCAACGCGCCTTCATAACCGCCAAAACGGTAACTGACATAATAAGCGATAACGCCAATCAGGCTGCCGACAATCAGCGATAACGCATTACCCGCGGCATCGCGAAAGCCTTTCATCAACGCCAGTAACAGGTTGCCCCAGGCGATGCCCATTTGCACCAGCGCCACTAAACGCACCAGCCCCTGATAGTCGGTATTACCGAACAATCCCAGGCTGATTGGCGCAGCCGCCAGCACAAAGACCAGTGCCATCAGCGTGGAGAAGCCAAGCACCATCGCTGATGAAGTGCCGACCACGCGGCGCAGGTGCTGCGGATTATCATGGTACTGGGCAACGTATTTGGTTACACCGTTAAAGATGCCCGCCCCGGCAAGCACGCCGAGCACGGTAATCAACTGGCGGAAATTTGCCGCCAACCCTAGTCCTGCCGGACCAAATGACACTGCCAGTAATTTACCAACCAGTAACCCAGCGCCAATCTTGACCAGTGTACTGGCCGCCGTCCACAAGGACGCTTTTGCCAGCGACATATCAGGAGAAGTAGTTCAACAAGGTCGCAATTACCGTGCGCTGATTGACGGGCGACAGATTGTAGAACAGCGGCAGGCGCAGCAAGCGCTCGCTCTCTTTGGTGGTGTAGCGATCTTCGCCGTGAAACTCACCAAAGCGTTCACCCGCAGGGCTTGCGTGTAGCGGAATGTAATGGAACACCGCCATAATTTCCGCTTCTTTCAGGAAGTTAATCAGCGCACTCCGGTCATCATTATCCCGCAGCTTAATGTAGAACATATGCGCGTTCTGCACGCAGCCATCGGGAATCGACGGCAGCTCGATACGCCCGGCTTTCGCCAGAGGTGCTAACGCATCGTAGTAGTTTTGCCACAGCGCCAGACGTTGCTGGTTGATACGTTCAGCGGCTTCCAGTTGCGCCCACAGATACGCTGCTTGCAGATCGGACATTAGATAGCTGGAACCGATATCGCGCCAGGTATATTTATCGACCTGACCACGGAAGAACTGGCTGCGGTTAGTGCCTTTTTCACGGATGATCTCCGCACGTTCAATCAACGCTTTATCGTTAATCAGCGTCGCGCCACCTTCACCGCCCGCCGTGTAGTTTTTAGTTTCATGGAAGCTAAAGCAGCCAATATGACCAATGGTTCCCAGCGCACGCCCTTTGTAAGTGGACATCACGCCCTGAGCGGCATCTTCCACAACAAACAGGTTATGCTTTTTCGCCAGTGCCATAATGGTGTCCATTTCACAGGCCACGCCCGCGTAATGCACCGGCACGATAACGCGCGTTTTATCGGTGATCGCCGCTTCAATCCGCGTTTCGTCGATATTCATGGTGTCCGGGCGGACATCAACAAAAACGATTTTAGCCCCACGCAGCACAAATGCGTTGGCGGTGGAAACAAAGGTGTAGCTCGGCATGATAACTTCATCGCCCGGCTGGATATCCAGCAGCAGCGCCGCCATTTCCAGAGAAGCGGTGCAGGACGGCGTCAGCAGCACTTTGGCGCTGCCAAAACGTTGCTCCAGCCACTGCTGGCAGCGACGGGTAAAACCGCCATCGCCACACAGTTTGCCGCTACCCATTGCCGACTGCATATAGTCGAGTTCGGTTCCTACCACCGGCGGTGCGTTAAATGGAATCATGTGATCACCTGTATAACCAGTACGCGGTGCTTTCTACATTCGCACCACTTTGTATGTATCGTCTAAGCGCGGCGGTGTTGCCCATCTGGGTCGCCACCCGCAATGTTTTTTTACCGCGAGCATACGCCCAGTTTAGCGCTGCTTGCATCAGGTGTGCACCTGCTCCGCGTCCTGCCAGTAAACCAATGCGCGCGTCAGTGACATTCAACTCTCGCAGAGACACATAGCCGCGAATCTCGCCAGAGGCCGCGCGTAAAACCAGGCATTGATGATCAAAGGTGCCGCGCACGGCATTTTCAATCCACTGTGCGTAAAAGCGACCACTGGCGTCGGGCGCATACCACGGCATACGAAACCGGCTTTGTGCGAATGCTTCACGGGCTAACTGGCGTAGTACTGGAATATCTGATTCTTGAGCCACTTCCGCATGGCTTTCACTGACGTTGATCACGGGCAGCGCCAAATCCACTTCCCCTTCTACCAGTGAGAATCCCAGCTGTTGCAGGGCATCCAGTTCATCGGTATTGGATGCGGCAATTTTGGCCTGTACCCGTGACCACGGCGCCAAAACGTCTGACGTCAGGAGCGGTGCGTCAGGACTAATGCGAACGATAGCGCTGTTAACGCCAAAGAAGGCGTTTTCCCAGATTAGTGGTTCAATACTGGCGCGGACGGGCATTCGCTATCTCCCTCAAAACAGTCATTCACTGTAATCAGCGCCAGACCCCTTTGGTATCCACGACATACTGCTGCTGAACATCATCGCCGCTAATGGCTTTAAACTGGCTGTGATCGACCAGCATCACCAGTACATCTGCCGTCGTCAGTGCTTCGTCAAGCTGCGCCAGCGTGCAAAGCCCGGTCAGTTTTTTCGGCAACTGGTGAATGTTAGGCTCAACAACCAGCGTTTCGCCGCTGTGCCACTGGGCGATCAGTTCAGCGATTTCCATCGCCGGGCTTTCGCGCAGATCATCAATATTCGGTTTAAACGCCAGACCAAAGCAGGCAATTTTCAGCTCGCTGGCGCGTTTATCAGTGGCAGCCAGACAATCAGCGACCGCCGCTTTCACCTGATCGATAACCCAGAAAGGCTTGTTGTCGTTCACTTCCCTGGCGGTGCGGATAAGCCGCGCCTGCTGCGGGTTCTGCGCCACAATAAACCACGGATCAACAGCGATACAGTGACCGCCCACGCCAGGCCCAGGCTGAAGAATATTGACGCGTGGATGGCGATTCGCCAGACGAATCAGTTCCCAGACGTTAATTCCTTGATCGGCGCAAATCAGCGACAGTTCGTTAGCAAAAGCAATATTCACGTCGCGGAAGCTGTTTTCTGTGAGCTTACACATTTCCGCCGTCCGCGAGTTAGTAACAACACACTCACCTTCGAGGAAAATTTTGTACAGTTCGCTGGCGCGCGCCGAGCAAACTGGCGTCATGCCGCCAATGACGCGATCGTTTTTAATCAGTTCGACCATCACCTGGCCCGGCAACACACGTTCCGGGCAATAAGCAATGTTGACGTCCGCCTGCTCGCCCACCTGCTGCGGGAAAGTCAGGTCCGGACGCATCTCTGCTAACCATTCTGCCATCTTCTCGGTTGAGCCCACCGGCGAGGTGGACTCAAGGATCACCAACGCGCCTTTTTTCAGCACAGGCGCAATGGAGCGGGCAGCCGATTCAACGTAGGTCATATCCGGCTCATGATCGCCTTTAAATGGCGTTGGGACAGCAATCAGCCAGGCATCAGCCTCAACCGGCGTCGTGCTCGCTCGTAAAAAACCACCTTCTACGGCAGTTTTTACCACGCTCGCCAAATCAGGTTCGACGATATGGATTTCGCCACGATTGATGGTTTCAACCGCTTGTTGGTTGATATCGACACCAATCACCTGTTTTTGCCGTGAGGCAAACGCAGCTGCCGTTGGCAGCCCGATATAACCTAGTCCGATAACAGAAATGGTCGCAAAACTCATAGTGATATCCGATTATTTTTTAACGCTTCCAAAATGCGAGAGCATGCCTGACCATCACCATACGGATTATGGGCTCGGCTCATTGTTTGATATTCATCTTCGTCTTCTAAAAGACGCGTCACTTCCTCAACGATCCGTTGTTTATCCGTCCCCACCAGACGTACCGTACCCGCGGTCACCGCTTCTGGGCGTTCGGTGGTATCGCGCATCACCAGTACCGGTTTACCCAGAGAAGGAGCTTCTTCCTGAATGCCGCCAGAGTCAGTCAAAATCAACCAGGCGTGGTTCATCAACCAGACAAACGGTAAATACTCCTGGGGATCGATCAGAATGACATTTTTCACATGCCCCAGAATGCGATTGACCGGTTCTCTGACATTCGGGTTAAGGTGTACCGGATAAACAATCTGGATGTCCTGATGAGTGGTAGCGATTTCAGCCAGCGCATGGCAGATTTCTTCAAAGCCACGACCGAAGCTCTCACGCCTGTGACCGGTCACCAGAATCATCTTTTTATCGGGATCGATAAACGGGTAATTTGCCGCCAGTTCTGAACGCAGCGTATCGCTGCTCATGACCTGGTCGCGCACCCACAGCAGTGCATCAATTACTGTATTACCGGTAATAAAGATTCGGCTGTCAGCGACGTTTTCACGCAGCAAATTTTGCCGGGAAGTTTCAGTTGGTGAAAAATGGTACATCGCCAGATGCCCGGTCAATGTACGGTTAGCCTCTTCCGGCCACGGCGAATAGAGATCGCCTGTGCGCAGTCCGGCCTCAACGTGACCAACAGGAATACGCTGATAAAACGCTGCCAGGCTGGTTGCCAGTGTGGTGGTAGTATCACCGTGAACCAGCACAACGTCTGGTTTGAACTCGGCAAGAATAGGTTTTAGTCCTTCCAGAATACGACAGGTTATCTCTGTCAGGCCCTGTCCTGGCTGCATTATGTTGAGATCGTAGTCAGGTACAATGGAAAAGAGTTTCAGCACCTGATCGAGCATCTCCCGATGCTGCGCAGTGACGCAAACTTTAGCCTCAAAAAAAGGATCTTTTGCCAACGCATGCACCAACGGCGCCATCTTGATGGCTTCCGGGCGCGTACCAAATACAGTCAGTACTTTCACATCGATTCTCTTCGAATAAGCGGCGAGCGCCTTTGCGCTCACCACAGCTGTGTTGCTATTTCGAGCAACGGCGGGTTAATGCGACACCAGCCCCGATCAGCCCCCCGACAATGCCCCACATGATCATCAGGAAGGCACGACGTGGGCTATCGCGTTTTACCGGTTCTTCCGGTGTACGCAAATAGCGATAGGTCTGAAAACGCGGATCCAGGGTTGGACCAACATTAAGGGTGTTTAACATGGCCCGATTCTGATCATAGTCGAGATCAAAGGCTGGGCCGACAGCCTGTAAATTTTCCAGTCGCGCCTGGAGCATCGGGCGCCCCAACAAGAACATTTCTGAATCAGGTAATTCCTCGGCTGGTACATCTGTCGCACTGCGAGAAATATTGTGTTGCTCGGCGATTTTCAGTGCCTGTTCAATACTGTTCATTCGGCGGTCGTAGATGGACTTAGCCACTTCTTCCTGACGCTTCACCTGAGCTTTCATCTGAATAGTGCGCGCTGCCCATGCGCCTTTCAGCTCATCATTCAGATGGCTGGCTGCACGCTGGCTGGCAAAAGCAACATATTGACGAAGCAGGTTATTAGCATCGGGGGCGGTTTCGGCAACCAGCTTAACGCTGTCATTGACCGCGCGGGCGAAATCACCAGGAATAAACAGGATGTTGTTGATCATTTCATCCAGCAGAGCCGCATCAGCCTTACTATTTCCGACCATCCGCTGTTTGTAATAGTCAGTCTGCAACCAGAAATCGCGGCGGGTATCCCACGATGCCAGTTGCATAACAAACTCTTTATAGGCTTCATCCATGACCGATGGTTGGTCGGCAGGGGCCATATTTGAACGAACATCCAGGTTACGCAGAAACTGCTGCTGCGAGTAGTACCCGCCCAGCATATTCACGGTTGGACGATCGGTAATCGCCGTCGCGCTCCACTCCTGACGCGCAAAAAAAGTATACGCCAACGCGATTAAGGCAAACGCCAGCCCCATGCCAATAATCCACAGCTTCCCAGCCCACAAGGTACGAAACAACCCACGAATATCCAGTTCATTTTCAGCGTCTTCGGCTGGTTTCCCAGGCATTGGTTGCGTCATTACATCCTCATTTTATTTGGTTAAATTAGGGCTGCCATCACGGTTTCTGCGCAGTCGACGTTTCACGCGTTTGATGAAGCGAGCAACCTTCCAGGCACGCTTAATGCAATAGCCATAGAGGAAGAATGCTAGCAAAAAGAGCACCAGCATGACCCATTCCGGGACAAAATGAGAATATTCTGCCAGTACGCCAATGGAAGCGAGTAGCGCTGCAGCAAGGGTAATCAACACAAACGCCTGACGAGAAGTAAATCCGGCGCGCATGATCAAATGATGAATGTGCTGGCGGTCAGGTGAGAATGGACTCATGCCTTTACGCAAACGACGATACATAATCGCCACCATGTCCATCAGCGGGATAGCAATGATCCATAAGGCGGTAACCGGGCTGATTGGATGTGTGGCTCCCTGGGTAGTTTCCAACAGGATCCAGATAACCGTAAAGCCAATCAGCGTGCTACCCGCATCGCCCATAAAGACTTTGTAGCGACGCCCCAGAATACCAAGGTTGAGCATGATATAAGGCAGGATGGCAGCGATCATGGCAAAGCACCAGATAGCGAGGCTGGTTTGCCCGTCGAACCACAAAATCATACCGATTGCCGCAAACGAGACACAGGATAACCCGCCCAGCAAGCCATCAATACCATCGACCATGTTGAAGGCATTAATCGCCGCCCAAACAGCAAACAGCGTCAGGAAGTAACCAAACGGTCCGAGCACCATCTCCCAGGAGCCAAAGATATATCCAAGGCTACTAAGATAAAGCTTACCGAACACCATCATAACAATGCCAACAGCTGCCTGTATGGTGGCACGGATTTTTACGCTGATATCAAAACGGTCATCCAGTGCGCCAATGAACACCAGTACACCAGCACAAGCCAGGTAGAGCGCTGCATGTGGAATATAGTAATCGACAATTCCGAACGTGAAGCAAATCCCTGCGTAAACCGAAATACCCCCAACGAGCGGTATCAATCCCTGGTGACGTTTGCGGAAATTAGGTTTATCCACTAAACCGACTTTTTTTGCCACCTTACGGGCAAAAAACAGAAACAGTGTCGTGAATAAAAAAATACTGATGAGATCAGTACTCACTGTCAGTAAATTCACAATGCATGCTCTCAGAGAAAATTATTAGCTGAAGTATACCCACGAAGACCTTTATTCAGAAGGGAAACTACTTTCTGAACTTACCAGACTTGTGTAAAAATCAACCAATCGGTATGTAAATCGCATAAAACACCCGCAAAAACCAGGAATTTTCACACCACCACAGGTATACCGCTAAGATTACAGATATAAAAGCAAAACGCCACGTAAACACGTGGCGTTTTGTTGTAACGCTAACTTATGAGCGTTTCATCATCTCGAAGAAATCATCATTGGTCTTGGTCATCGCAAGCTTATTAATGAGGAATTCCATTGCGTCGATTTCGCCCATCGGGTGAATGATTTTGCGCAGGATCCACATTTTCTGCAGCTCTTCCTGAGTGGTAAGCAACTCTTCTTTACGAGTACCGGAACGGTTGTAGTCGATTGCCGGGAAGACGCGTTTTTCAGCGATCTTACGAGAGAGGTGCAGTTCCATGTTACCTGTACCTTTAAACTCTTCGTAGATAACTTCGTCCATTTTGGAGCCAGTATCGATAAGCGCGGTTGCGATGATGGTCAGGCTGCCGCCCTCTTCCACGTTACGTGCTGCACCGAAGAAGCGTTTCGGACGATGCAGGGCGTTGGCATCCACACCACCGGTCAACACTTTACCGGAGGCCGGGACGACGGTGTTGTAGGCACGAGCCAGACGAGTGATGGAGTCGAGCAGAATAATAACGTCTTTCTTATGCTCAACCAGACGTTTTGCCTTCTCGATAACCATTTCCGCAACCTGAACGTGGCGAGATGCTGGTTCGTCGAAGGTAGAAGCAACAACTTCACCTTTAACCAGACGCTGCATCTCGGTCACTTCTTCCGGACGTTCGTCAATCAGCAGTACCATCAGTACGCAGTCTGGATGGTTGTAAGCGATGCTCTGAGCAATGTTCTGCAGCAGCATGGTTTTACCCGCTTTTGGCGGCGCCACAATCAGACCACGTTGCCCACGACCGATAGGCGATGCCAGATCCAGTACGCGTGCAGTTAAATCTTCGGTAGAACCGTTACCACGTTCCATACGCAGACGAGAGTTTGCGTGCAGCGGCGTTAAGTTCTCAAAGAGGATTTTGTTACGGGCGTTTTCAGGTTTGTCGAAGTTAACTTCATTAACCTTCAGCAGCGCAAAATAGCGTTCACCTTCTTTCGGCGGGCGAATCTTACCAGAGATGGTATCACCAGTGCGGAGGTTGAAACGGCGGATTTGGCTAGGAGAAACGTAGATGTCATCAGGGCCGGCGAGGTAGGAGCTGTCTGCGGAACGGAGGAAACCAAATCCATCCTGCAATATCTCCAGTACGCCATCACCAAAGATATCTTCGCCACTCTTTGCGTGCTGCTTCAGGATGGCAAAAATAATGTCCTGCTTACGCATACGAGCCAGGTTTTCCAGCCCCATATTTTCGCCGAGAGTGATCAGCTCAGAAACCGGCGTATTCTTTAATTCGGTAAGATTCATAGTGGTGTGAGTTCTTAAACTTGGGGTAAATCTCGAACTTAATGTTGTGAATGGTATGGCAGGATCATCCATGCCTGTTTACGGTCATCAACTCATGTCTTTTCGCTGTCTGGTCACAGGAGAGTACGCAGAACTGAAACGACAAGATGGATTGAGTGACGAGCCAGAAATCTGTTCACTTCGCATTTAAGAAAAACAGGAAGCGTTGGATATTACAAGATTCAAACTTAATAAGGTATGTTTAATACGAAGTCAACATTAAGTTAGCATGACTCACGCCGGGCGTCCAGTTTTTAGCGACGGGGCACCCGAACATGAAATTCCCTTACGCCAGGTTAGCGTCGAGGAACTCTTTCAACTGACCTTTAGACAGAGCGCCCACTTTGGTTGCCGCCAATTCGCCGTTTTTGAACAGCAGCAGAGTCGGGATACCACGGATGCCGTATTTCGGCGCAGTGCCAGGGTTTTGATCGATGTTCAGTTTTGCAACCGTCAGTTTGCCCTGATATTCGTCAGCGATTTCATCCAGAATCGGGGCGATCATTTTGCACGGACCGCACCACTCTGCCCAGAAATCAACGAGGATCGCCCCGTCCGCTTTGAGTACATCCGTGTCAAAACTGTCGTCAGTCAGGTGAATAATTTTATCGCTCATATATAACTCCACAGGAATAAGCCTGGCGTGTTGGTTTCGTTGTTGGTGTAACATTAACCAACTAAAGGTTGACTTTATTTCACCGGATACGCTTTCGTAAAGCAATAGTAAGCTGATATTCTACCACACTATGAGCAAAACACATTTAACAGAACAGAAGTTTTCCGACTTCGCCCTGCATCCGAAAGTTGTAGAAGCCCTTGAAAAAAAAGGGTTTCATAACTGCACGCCCATTCAGGCACTGGCCCTTCCGCTAACGCTGGTAGGTCGTGACGTAGCCGGGCAGGCGCAAACCGGTACCGGAAAAACGATGGCGTTTCTTACGTCAACGTTTCATTATCTTCTCTCTCATCCCGCGATTGCCGATCGCAAGGTGAATCAACCGCGTGCCTTAATTATGGCACCGACGCGTGAACTTGCCGTGCAGATCCACGCCGACGCGGAGCCACTGGCGCAAGCTACTGGCCTGAAATTGGGTCTGGCTTACGGTGGCGACGGCTACGACAAACAGCTGAAAGTGCTGGAAAGCGGCGTTGACATTTTGATTGGCACTACGGGTCGTTTGATCGACTACGCCAAACAGAACCACATCAACCTCGGCGCCATTCAGGTAGTGGTGCTGGACGAAGCCGATCGAATGTACGATCTGGGCTTTATCAAAGATATCCGCTGGCTGTTCCGCCGTATGCCGCCTGCAAACCAGCGTCTCAACATGCTGTTCTCCGCCACGCTTTCGTACCGGGTACGTGAACTGGCGTTCGAGCAGATGAACAATGCCGAATATATTGAAGTGGAACCGGAACAGAAAACGGGCCACCGCATTAAAGAAGAACTTTTCTACCCTTCTAACGAAGAAAAGATGCGTTTATTGCAAACGCTGATCGAAGAAGAGTGGCCAGACAGAGCGATTATTTTCGCCAACACCAAACATCGTTGTGAAGACATCTGGGGTCACCTGGCGGCAGATGGTCATCGTGTTGGCCTGTTAACGGGTGATGTAGCGCAGAAAAAACGTCTGCGTATTCTTGATGAATTTACCCGTGGTGATTTGGATATTCTGGTTGCCACTGACGTTGCCGCGCGTGGCCTGCATATCCCGGCCGTAACGCACGTTTTTAACTACGATTTACCGGATGACTGTGAAGATTACGTTCACCGTATTGGTCGTACCGGTCGCGCTGGCGCAAGTGGTCATTCCATCAGCCTGGCATGTGAAGAATATGCATTGAATTTGCCTGCCATTGAAACCTATATTGGTCACTCTATCCCGGTAAGCAAATACAATCCGGACGCATTGATGACCGATCTGCCAAAACCGCTGCGCCTCACACGCCCGCGTACAGGCAATGGTCCGCGTCGTACTGGCGCTCCGCGTAATCGTCGTCGTTCAGGTTAAATAAAAAATGGCATACTCAAAATCATTCAAACTGTATCAAGATGGCAAGAGAATGAATCCCGATGCGCATACTGTAGTAAGTGATTTGGGTGAAAGAACGCTGCCAACGCAAAGACAGATTGAAGGATGAAGAGTATGGGTTCCACCTCGTCACTTTATGCCGCTATTGATCTCGGTTCGAATAGTTTTCATATGCTGGTTGTGCGCGAGGTGGCTGGCAGTATCCAGACGCTGACGCGAATTAAACGTAAAGTACGTCTGGCTGCTGGCCTGAACAACGAAAATGCCCTGTCTAACGAAGCAATGGAACGCGGCTGGCAATGCCTGCGCCTGTTTGCTGAACGTTTGCAAGATATCCCTCCCTCGCAAATTCGCGTTGTCGCCACGGCGACGTTACGTCTTGCCGTCAATGCTGGTGATTTCATCGCTAAAGCGCAGGAAATCCTTGGTTGTCCGGTACAGGTCATTAGCGGTGAAGAGGAAGCACGCCTGATTTATCAGGGTGTTGCTCACACCACTGGCGGTGCCGATCAGCGCCTGGTGGTGGATATCGGCGGCGCCAGTACTGAACTGGTAACCGGCACCGGCGCACAAACGACTTCCTTGTTCAGCCTGTCGATGGGCTGCGTTACCTGGCTTGAACGCTATTTTGCCGATCGTAATCTGGGGCAAGAAAACTTTGTCGCTGCCGAACAAGCCGCGCGCGAAGTGCTACGTCCAGTTGCCGATGAATTGCGCTATCACGGCTGGAAAGTGTGCGTTGGTGCTTCCGGTACCGTGCAGGCTTTGCAGGAAATCATGATGGCGCAGGGAATGGATGAACGCATTACCCTGGCGAAATTGCAGCAACTGAAACAGCGCGCTATTCACTGTGGCAGGCTGGAAGAGCTGGAAATCGAAGGGCTGACGCTGGAACGCGCGTTAGTATTCCCGAGTGGTCTGGCGATCCTGATAGCAATTTTTACCGAGCTGAATATCCAGTGTATGACGCTGGCTGGCGGCGCACTGCGTGAAGGCCTGGTTTACGGCATGTTGCATCTGGCGGTCGAGCAGGATATTCGCAGCCGTACGCTACGTAATATTCAGCGCCGCTTTATGATTGATACCGATCAAGCGCAGCGTGTGGCGAAACTCGCCGCTAACTTATTCGATCAGGTCGAAAAAACCTGGCATCTTGAAGCGATTAGCCGCGATTTACTGATCAGCGCCTGTCAGCTTCATGAAATTGGCCTGAGCGTTGATTTCAAACAAGCGCCGCAACATGCCGCTTATCTGGTGCGAAATCTGGATCTTCCCGGTTTTACTCCCGCGCAGAAAAAGCTGCTGGCGACGTTATTACTCAACCAGACGAATCCGGTCGATCTCTCATCGCTGCATCAGCAAAATGCCGTACCGCCGCGCGTCGCAGAACAACTCTGCCGTTTACTGCGCCTGGCCATCATTTTTGCCAGCCGTCGTCGTGATGATTTAGTACCAGATATTAAATTACAGGCTGATCATGAGCAGTTGATCTTAACACTGCCACAAGGTTGGCTGACCCAGCATCCGCTGGGGACAGAGGTTATCGAACAGGAAAGCCAGTGGCAGAGCTATGTCCACTGGCCGCTGGAAGTGCTTTAACATGTAATGTGCCGGATGCGATGCGGCATCTTATCCGGCCTTGATTATTTCCCTCGTTTTGCCGCCATCATCGCTTTCAGATTTGCCAGATGGTTTTGTCCTTTCTGCATCCGTTCTTCGGCGCTAACCACTTTACGCTCTTGCTCCCAAATCAGATCATCCTGCGGCAGCTCCAGTAAGAAGCGGCTCGGCTCCGGACGCACCAGTTCTCCGTACTGACGGCGCTCTTTACACAGCGTAAAGGTCAATTCTTTCTGAGCGCGGGTGATGCCAACATAGGCCAGTCGCCGCTCCTCATCGATATTGTCTTCATCGATGCTGCTCTGGTGCGGCAAAAATCCTTCTTCCATACCGACCATATAGACATAAGGAAACTCCAGCCCTTTAGATGCGTGCAGAGTCATCAGTTGCACCTGATCCAGTTCTTCCTCGCTTTCACCCCGTTCCATCATGTCGCGCAGAGTAAAGCGCGTCACCACCTGGGTGAGCGTCATCGGCTCATCCAGTTCGCTACCTTCCAGCATCTCCGTCATCCAGCTAAATAACTGGTTTACGTTCTTCATGCGCATTTCGGCGGCTTTCGGGCTGGGCGATGTTTCATACAACCAGGATTCATAATCCATCCCGTGGATCAGATCACGCACCGCAGCAATCGGTTCCCGCTCCGCCAGGCGCTGGATTTCCGCCAGCCAGTGAGTAAAGCGGGTCAACGCCTCATAACCACGTCCACTAAGTGTCTGACTCAACCCCATATCAAAGCTGGCGGTAAACATGCTTTTATTGCGCGTCATCGCCCACTCGCCCAGCTTTTTCAGCGTCGCCGGGCCAATCTCTCGTTTCGGCGTATTAACAATACGCAAGAACGCGCTGTCATCGTCCGGGTTGGTTAACACGCGCAGATAAGCCAGCAAGTCTTTGATTTCTGGTCGCGAGAAAAACGACGTACCGCCGGAAATTTTGTACGGGATGCGGTTTTGCATCAGGAATTTTTCAAATACCCGCGACTGATGGTTGCCGCGATAAAGAATGGCGTAATCTTTGTATTGCGTTTTATTGACGAAGTGATGCGCGATCAGCTCGCCGGTGACGCGCTCGGCTTCATGTTCTTCGTTATTCGCGCTTAAAACTTTTAGCTCCGCGCCATAGCCCAGTTCGGAGAACAGACGCTTTTCAAATACGTGCGGGTTATTGGCGATCAGAATGTTCGCCGCTTTCAGAATACGCCCAGAAGAACGGTAGTTCTGCTCGAGTTTAATCACCTTCAACGCCGGGAAATCCTGACTCAACAGCACCAGGTTTTGCGGACGTGCGCCGCGCCAGGAGTAGATCGACTGGTCGTCATCGCCCACCACGGTAAAGCGCGCACGACTGCCCACCAGCAGTTTCACCAGTTCATACTGGCTGGTGTTAGTGTCCTGATATTCGTCCACCAGCAAGTAGCGGATTTTGTTCTGCCAGCGTTCGCGTACTTCTTCATTGCGTTGCAGAAGTAGCGTCGGCAATAAAATCAGATCGTCGAAGTCGAGAACGTTGCACGCTTTCAGGTGCGCATCATACAGTCCATAACAATGGGCAAAAATACGATCCCGCTCGCCCTTTGCATCAGCCGCCGCCTGCGCCGGAGTTTTGAGATCGTTCTTCCAGTTAGAGATGGTTGAAATCAGCTGTTGCAAGAGAACTTTATCATCTTCAATCAGCCCCTCGGTCAGCTCTTTGAGCAACGCCATCTGATCGGTATCGTCAAACAGCGAAAAGTTCGCTTTCATTCCCAGCGCCGCATATTCGCGCTTGATGATATCCAGCCCTAATGTATGGAAAGTGGAGATCATCAGCCCACGCGCCTCTTTGCGCCCCAGCGTCTGCCCCACACGCTCTTTCATCTCGCGCGCCGCTTTATTGGTAAAGGTCACCGCCGCGATATGCCGCGCCTGATAACCGCAGCCGCGGATCAGATGGGCGATTTTATTGGTAATAACACGAGTTTTACCGGATCCCGCGCCCGCCAGCACCAGGCAGGGGCCGGTAACGAATTCGACAGCTTGTTGTTGGCCGGGGTTTAGACGCATAGAAAAATCGCTCAATGAAAGTCGGGAGGGGAAAATAACAGCGTGGTAGTATAGCCAGCCTCATCCTTACCACTCAAGGCACGATCATGGCAAAAACAGCAGCAGCACTGCATATCCTTGTAAAAGAAGAGAAACTGGCTCTGGAACTTCTCGAGCAGATTAAGAACGGCGCCGATTTCGGCAAGCTGGCGAAGAAGCACTCCATTTGCCCGTCAGGCAAACGCGGCGGTGATTTAGGTGAGTTCCGCCAGGGTCAGATGGTTCCGGCGTTCGATAAAGTCGTTTTCTCTTGTCCGGTACTGGAACCAACCGGCCCGCTGCACACCCAGTTCGGTTACCACATCATTAAGGTGTTGTACCGTAATTAACAGCAAGGCCTTCTCCGGAAGAAGGCCTTGAACTCTGAATCGCTATTAACTCGCAACCGCAATGCGTTTCATATCCGTCATATAGCCACGCAGTTTCTTACCTACCTGCTCAATCGCATGGCTACGAATCGCTTCATTTACATCACGCAGTTGCGCGTTATCTACCGCGCCTTCCGGAATAACTTTACCAAGGTCACCCGGCTGCAACTCTGCCATAAACGGTTTCAACAGAGGCACACAAGCGTAAGAGAACAGGTAGTTACCGTACTCGGCGGTATCGGAGATAACCACGTTCATTTCATACAGACGCTTACGGGCAATGGTGTTGGCAATCAGCGGCAGTTCGTGCAGTGATTCATAGTAGGCGGATTCTTCAATGATGCCGGAATCAACCATCGTTTCGAACGCCAGCTCAACGCCCGCTTTCACCATCGCGATCATCAGTACGCCTTTATCGAAGTACTCCTGCTCGCCGATTTTACCTTCAAACTGCGGCGCAGTTTCGAACGCGGTTTTACCCGTCTCTTCACGCCAGGTCAGCAGTTTCTTATCGTCGTTGGCCCAGTCTGCCATCATGCCGGAAGAGAATTCGCCGGAGATGATGTCGTCCATATGTTTCTGGAAAAGCGGTGCCATGATCTCTTTCAGCTGTTCAGAGAGCGCGTAAGCACGCAGTTTCGCCGGGTTAGAGAGACGGTCCATCATCAGGGTGATGCCGCCCTGTTTCAGCGCTTCGGTGATGGTTTCCCAGCCGAACTGAATCAGTTTTTCGGCATATGCCGGGTCGGTGCCTTCTTCCACCAGCTTGTCGAAGCACAGCAGAGAACCGGCCTGCAACATACCGCACAGAATGGTTTGCTCGCCCATCAGGTCAGATTTCACTTCCGCAACGAAAGAAGATTCCAGCACGCCCGCACGGTGACCACCAGTTGCCGCAGCCCAGGCTTTGGCAATCGCCATGCCTTCGCCTTTCGGATCGTTTTCCGGGTGAACGGCAATCAGCGTCGGTACGCCGAATCCACGTTTGTACTCTTCACGCACTTCGGTGCCAGGGCATTTCGGCGCAACCATCACCACGGTGATGTCTTTGCGGATCTGCTCGCCCACTTCTACGATGTTGAAACCGTGAGAGTAGCCCAGCGCCGCGCCGTCTTTCATCAGTGGCTGTACGGTGCGCACTACATCAGAATGCTGCTTGTCTGGCGTCAAGTTAACCACCAGATCCGCCTGCGGGATCAGCTCTTCGTAAGTGCCAACTTTAAAACCGTTTTCGGTCGCTTTACGCCAGGACGCGCGCTTCTCAGCGATCGCTTCTTTACGCAGGGCGTAAGAGATGTCCAGACCAGAATCACGCATGTTCAGGCCCTGGTTCAGCCCCTGTGCGCCACAACCGACGATGACCACTTTTTTACCCTGAAGGTAGCTCGCGCCGTCAGCGAATTCGTCGCGGCCCATAAAGCGACATTTGCCCAGCTGTGCCAGCTGCTGGCGCAGGTTCAGTGTATTGAAGTAGTTAGCCATGGTGATTCCTCGTGATGTTGTGCTTCTTATTGTTCGGTTCGCGTTTGCGAGATTGAATTCACTATATGACAGGAAATTTATTGCGGAAATTGATATATTCACAACGTCACATTGCAATTTCTGCAACGTCAAAATCGAGGGCAGCGCCTGTGGATTTACGCGATCTGAAAACCTTCCTACATCTGGCGGAAAGCCGCCATTTCGGGCGTAGCGCGCGGGCAATGCACGTCAGCCCCTCCACGCTCTCCCGGCAGATTCAACGCCTCGAAGAAGACCTCGGTCAGCCGCTGTTTGTACGCGATAACCGCACGGTAACGCTCACCGAAGCGGGCGAGGAGCTACGCGTTTTCGCCCAGCAAACACTGTTGCAGTATCAGCAACTGCGACACACCATCGATCAGCAAGGTCCGTCGCTCTCTGGCGAATTACATATCTTCTGCTCGGTGACCGCTGCCTACAGCCATCTGCCGCCGATTCTCGACCGATTCCGCGCGGAACATCCATCGGTGGAGATCAAACTCACTACCGGTGATGCGGCGGATGCGATGGAAAAGGTTGTCACTGGCGAAGCAGATTTGGCGATTGCCGGGAAACCGGAAACCCTACCGGGTGCGGTGGCGTTTTCGATGCTGGAGAATCTGGCAGTGGTGTTGATTGCGCCCGCGCTGCCCTGCCCGGTGCGTAATCAGGTTTCGGTAGAGCAACCGGACTGGTCTACGATTCCCTTCATCATGGCCGATCAGGGGCCGGTGCGCCGCCGCATTGAACTGTGGTTCCGACGCAACAAAATCAGCAACCCGATGATTTACGCCACGGTCGGCGGGCATGAAGCAATGGTGTCGATGGTAGCGCTCGGCTGCGGCGTGGCGCTATTGCCGGAAGTAGTGCTGGAAAACAGCCCCGAGCCTGTACGCAATCGTGTAATGATTTTAGAGCGTAGCGATGAGAAAACGCCGTTTGAGCTGGGCGTGTGTGCACAAAAAAAGCGGCTGCATGAGCCGCTGATTGAGGCGTTCTGGAAGATTTTGCCGAACCATTAACCCGCCAAAAAGAACCTGAACGCCGGGTTATTGGTTTCGTCGTGGCAATCGTAGCCCAGCTCATTCAACCGGGTTTCGAAATCCGGTTCATGATCGCCAAGCTCGAACGCTGCCAGCACGCGCCCGTAGTCGGTGCCATGACTGCGATAGTGAAACAGCGAGATGTTCCAGTGTGTGCCTAATGTGTTGAGAAAGCGCAGCAGCGCGCCCGGCGATTCCGGGAATTCGAAGCTGTAGAGGCGTTCCTGCAACGGATGCGATGGACGCCCGCCGACCATATAGCGCACGTGCAGCTTCGCCATTTCATCGTCGGAGAGATCGACCACGCTGTAGCCGCCATCGTTGAGCATCTGCAAAATTTCTTTGCGCTCTTCAAGGCCGCGACTTAAGCGTACACCGACAAAGATGCAGGCGTTTTTGGCATCGGCAAAGCGATAGTTGAACTCGGTGACCGAGCGCCCGCCAAGCAGCTGGCAGAACTTCAGGAAGCTGCCCTTTTCTTCCGGGATGGTCACCGCCAGCAGCGCTTCACGTTGTTCACCCAGTTCGCAGCGTTCCGAGACGTAGCGCAGGCCGTGGAAATTGACGTTGGCACCGGAAAGAATATGCGCCAACCGCTCACCGCGAATGTTGTGCTGGGCGATATATTTTTTCATCCCTGCCAGCGCCAGCGCGCCAGAGGGTTCCGCCACCGCGCGCACATCTTCGAACAGGTCTTTCATCGCCGCACAGATAGCATCGCTATCGACGGTGATGATGTCGTCGAGATACTCCTGGCACAAACGGAAGGTTTCATCGCCGATACGTTTTACCGCAACGCCTTCAGCGAACAGTCCCACACGCGGCAAATCAACCGGATGACCGGCATCCAGCGCCGCTTTCAGGCAGGCTGAATCTTCCGCTTCCACGGCTATCACTTTGATTTGCGGCATCAGTTGTTTGATCAACACCGCCACACCCGCCGCCAGACCGCCGCCGCCGACCGGCACAAATACGCGGTCGAGATGGGCATCCTGCTGGAGCAGTTCCAGCGCCAGCGTACCTTGCCCGGCAATCACCATCGGATGATCGAACGGCGGCACCCAGGTGAAGCCCTGTTGCTGTGACAGTTCGATAGCTTTGGCTTTCGCTTCGTCAAAGTTCGCACCGTGGAGCAGTACTTCGCCGCCAAAGCCGCGCACCGCGTCGACTTTGATATCGGCGGTGGCGGTTGGCATGACGATCAGTGCCTTCACGCCTAACTGTGTGGAAGAAAACGCCACGCCCTGCGCGTGGTTACCCGCAGATGCGGTGATCACGCCGTGCGCTTTCTGTTCTTCCGTCAGGCCCGCCATCATGGCGTATGCGCCGCGCAGCTTAAAGCTGTGCACTGGCTGGCGGTCTTCGCGCTTCACCAGAATCACGTTATCAAGACGCGACGACAGCTTTTCCATTTTCTGTAGCGGCGTGACCTGCGCCGCTTCGTAGACCGGTGCGCGTAGCACCGCTCTTAAATATTCGGCGCCTTCCGGGGCGCCGGAGAGGGGTTGCGAATCAGCCATCATTAACCCCCCAGCTTCGATTTATCGCGCACTGCACCTTTGTCGGCGCTGGTTGCCAGGCTGGCGTAGGCACGCAAGGCAAAGGAAACCTGCCGTTCACGGTTTTTCGGTGTCCAGGCCTGGTCGCCACGGGCTTCCTGCGCTTCACGACGCGCGGCAATTTCCTGGTCACTCAGTTGCAGCTGAATGCCGCGATTCGGAATGTCGATTTCGATCAGGTCGCCATCTTCAATGATCGCAATATTGCCGCCGCTCGCCGCTTCCGGTGAAACGTGGCCGATGGAAAGGCCAGAGGTGCCGCCGGAGAAGCGCCCATCGGTTACCAGCGCACAGGCTTTACCGAGGCCCATTGATTTCAGGAAGGTGGTCGGATAGAGCATTTCCTGCATGCCAGGGCCACCTTTCGGACCTTCGTAACGGATCACCACGACATCACCCGCGACGACTTTACCGCCGAGGATCGCTTCAACCGCGTCGTCCTGGCTTTCGTATACTTTCGCCGGGCCGGTGAATTTGAGGATGCTGTCATCGACGCCTGCGGTTTTCACGATGCAGCCGTTTTCCGCAAAGTTACCGTAGAGTACCGCCAGGCCGCCGTCTTTGCTGTACGCGTGCTCCAGCGAGCGGATACAGCCATTAGCGCGGTCGTCATCGAGAGAATCCCAACGGCAATCCTGCGAGAATGCCTGGGTCGTACGGATACCCGCCGGGCCAGCGCGGAACATATTTTTCACCGCATCATCCTGGGTCAGCATAACGTCGTATTGTTCCAGCGTTTGCGGCAACGTCAGGCCAAGTACGTTTTTCACATCACGGTTCAGTAACCCAGCCCGATCCAGCTCGCCGAGAATGCCGATAACACCGCCTGCGCGGTGAACATCTTCCATATGGTACTTCTGGGTGCTCGGCGCAACTTTACACAGCTGCGGTACCTTGCGAGAGAGCTTATCGATATCACTCATGGTGAAGTCGATTTCCGCTTCCTGCGCCGCCGCCAGCAGGTGGAGAACAGTGTTGGTAGAGCCACCCATCGCGATGTCCAGCGTCATGGCGTTTTCAAACGCCGCCTTGCTGGCAATGCTGCGCGGCAGCGCGCTTTCGTCATCCTGCTCGTAGTAACGTTTGGTCAGTTCGACGATGCGCTTCCCGGCGTTGAGGAACAGTTGCTTGCGGTCGGCGTGGGTCGCCAGCAGCGAGCCGTTGCCCGGCTGCGACAGGCCCAGCGCTTCGGTCAGGCAGTTCATCGAGTTAGCGGTGAACATCCCGGAACAAGAACCGCAGGTTGGGCAGGCTGAACGTTCCACCTGCTCGCTTTGGGCGTCAGAAACTTTCGGGTCCGCGCCCTGGATCATCGCATCGACCAAATCGAGTTTGATTATCTGATCGGACAGTTTGGTTTTTCCGGCTTCCATCGGGCCACCGGAAACGAAGATAACCGGGATGTTCAGGCGCAGCGAGGCCATCAGCATCCCCGGGGTGATTTTGTCGCAGTTGGAGATACAGACCATGGCGTCGGCGCAGTGAGCGTTCACCATATACTCGACGGAATCAGCGATCAGCTCGCGAGATGGCAGTGAATAAAGCATGCCCCCGTGGCCCATGGCGATCCCATCATCCACCGCAATGGTGTTGAACTCTTTGGCAACGCCGCCAGAAGCTTCTATTTGTTCAGCGACCAGTTTACCGAGATCGCGCAGATGGACGTGACCCGGCACAAATTGAGTGAACGAGTTCACAACAGCGATAATCGGCTTGCCGAAATCGGCGTCGGTCATTCCAGTGGCGCGCCACAGCGCACGAGCACCCGCCATATTACGACCATGAGTGGTGGTGGCGGAACGGTACTTAGGCATACTTTATTTACTCCCAGTGTCTGTCTCGTAAATGGGACGGTGCGTGCCGTCCCATTTTTTGTATTTATTGATTAACTTGATCTAACCAGCCCCATTTATCTTCGGTTTCGCCGGTGAAGAGGCCGAAGAAGGCTTGCTGGATGCGTTTGGTGACCGGGCCGCAGCGGCCTTCGCCCACCTGAATACCGTCTACGCTGCGTACTGGTGTGATTTCAGCCGCCGTACCGGACATAAACACTTCATCCGCCAGGTACAGAGATTCGCGCGACAGCACCTGCTCGCGCACTTCAATTCCCAGCTCTTTCGCCAGTTTGATAATGGCATCACGGGTAATACCCGGCAGCGCGGATGAGGTGAACGGTGGGGTGAACAGCACACCGTCTTTCACTTCAAACAGGTTTTCGCCTGCGCCTTCAGAGATGTAACCGTTCACATCCAGCGCGATACCTTCCTGATAACCGTGGCGGCGAGCTTCGCTACCCACCAGCAGGGAAGAGAGGTAGTTACCACCCGCTTTTGCTGCGGTTGGGATGGTGTTTGGTGCTGCGCGGTTCCAGGAGGAAACCATCGCGTCGATCCCCTGCTCCAGCGCTTCTGCGCCCAGATAGGCTCCCCACGGGAAAGCGGCGATAATCACGTCGGTGGAGTATCCCGCTGGCGGGTTAACGCCCATACCAACATCACCAACGAAGATCAGCGGACGGATATAGGCGCTGGTGAGATTGTTTTTGCGGATCACGTCACGGCAAGCTTCCATCAGCTCATCAATGCTCTGCGAAACCGGGAAGCGATAGATTTTGGCGGAGTCATGCAGACGCTGCATATGCTCACGATGGCGGAATACAACCGGTCCTTTGTGCGAGTCGTAGCAACGGATGCCTTCAAAAACCGAAGTGCCATAGTGCAGCGCGTGCGACATCACATGCACCTTCGCGTCTTCCCAGCGAACCATCTCCCCATTGAACCAAATGTAATCAGCTTTCTTCGTGGTCATTTTTATATTCCTTTTGCGCTCAGGCGCGGATTTGTTGTGATGTGGTTGTGCTCTGGCAGATGGCAACGTGTGCGACGTCCACCAGTTTATTTAACTGACTAAACAGTAAGTCGACCGAACGTGGGCTGGCAACGGTCAATTCGATATTTATATTTTGTGCATCGCTGGCGGTGGCCATATTCATTGAGCAGACGTGGAAACCACGATGACGCACCACGCGTAAAACACGTTCTAAGGTTTCCGGATTGAAGCGAGCCGATACATTGACCTGATGTTGCATCATGATAATTTCTCCAACATTTCTGAATTACTGGCGCCAGGCGGCACCAGCGGCCAGACGTTCTCAAGTTCGTCGATTGAGACATGAAGCAGGTATGGCCCATCACTGTTCAGCATGGTGTCGAGTGCCGCTTCAACCTGGTCTTTACGGGTGATGTGTTGGCCAGGGATGCCGAAGGCGCTGGCTAACATGAGGAAATCGGGGTTATCGGTAAGAGTGGTTTCGCTATATCGTTCCTGGAAAAACAGTTGCTGCCATTGTCGAACCATCCCTAACCGCTGGTTATCGAGTAAGACGATTTTCAACGGTAACTGCTTACGTTTTACGGTGCCGAGCTCTTGTACATTCATCATGAAAGAGCCGTCACCGGAGATACAAACGACGGTATCGTTCGGTCGCGCGACTTGCGCGCCCACCGCCGCTGGTAAACCGAAACCCATAGTGCCTAAACCGCTGGAGGTGATGAAATTTTCCGGGCGAGTGTGGGCGATATGCTGCGCAGCCCACATCTGGTGCTGCCCCACATCTGTGGTCACAACGCAATCCGCAGGTTTACGATCCGACAGTTGTTTTAACAACAACGGCGCGTAGATAGCGTCACCGGGATGGTCGTAACGCCAGGCATGTTCATCACGCAGCTGTGTGCAATATTGCTGCCAGCCATTGATATTTAACGACTGCCGTAATGCTGGTAACAGAGCATTTAAATCACCCTGTAATGCCACATGCGCCTGGCGCAGCTTGTTCATTTCTGCCGGGTCGATATCCATATGGATAACACTGGCGTGCGGCGCGAAGGTGTTCAGTTTGCCGGTCACCCGGTCATCAAAACGTGCGCCTACGGCGATCAGCAAATCACACTCCTGCACCGCAAAGTTCGCCGCTTTGGTGCCGTGCATTCCCAGCATCCCAAGATAGTACGGATAATCCGTGTCAACTGCGCCCAGTCCTTTCAGCGTGCAAGTTGCAGGCATTTTTGTGGCAGCGAGAAATTCATGCAGCGCAGGAACCGCACGCGCCATACCGACACCGCCACCGACATACAGCATCGGTTTTTGCGCTTTTGCCAGCATCTGGCGCGCTTGCTCGACTTCTGCATGTGGGAAAGTCACTTCGTTTTCAACGGTGGTGAACCACGGTTCCAGGTCACCGCAGGCTAACTGGATATCTTTTGGGATATCGACCAGGACCGGACCAGGACGACCTGAGCTGGCGACGTCAAACGCTTCGGCCATGATGCGCGGCAACTCTTCCAGCGACTGTACCAGGAAGCTGTGTTTGGTACAGGCTAACGATAATCCCAGGACATCAACCTCCTGAAATGAGTCGGTGCCGATGAACGGTGCGGATACTTGACCAGTGATGGCAACGACAGGGATAGAATCTAACAGCGCGTCCGCCAGCCCGGTGATCAGATTGGTTGCGCCCGGACCAGACGTGGCGATGCACACACCAGTTTTGCCAGTAGCACGAGCATAACCGATAGCCGCCATTGCCGCGCCTTGCTCGTGTCGGCACAGCAAGTGTTCCACGCCGCCGTCATACAATGCATCGTAAACCGGCATAATTGCGCCACCCGGATAACCGAAAACGGTATTCACACCCTGTGCTCGCAACGCATGTACCACCCACTGTGCGCCATTCATAGTTAGTTCCCCGTCCTGAATCTTGAGAAACAGAATTTTGTGCTGTTATTCATTGTCTGCTCCTCAGTTATGTTTTTAAGGTCAAAAAAAACCCCCGGACCTTTCGGTGCGGGGGTCTTAGTTCGTTAAGGCTTGATCTCTAAGCCTTTCCTCGTCCAAGTGCAGCCCCGCACGGTGGGATAATAATCACCACCACGCTAATCACGACCAGGCTAATCACTCGTAGAAGGGCTGTCATTTTGTCTTTTCTTGCATCTTGTTCGAAGGAATGCCTAAAGAGTTACCATAGATTTTGCAAATAGCACAAGATATTTTTTAACCACACATTGTTGCTTTCCCAATCATTTCGATAAAAACCATTGTTTTTCATATAAAAAAAGGTGAGTGAAAAAAATTCAATTTCCGTATGTTTCTTGCCCTCGCCCAGAGGCTAATTTTTTACTTCTCATTTTTGCGAGAGTTATTCCATCACTCATACAACTCAGATCACGTTACATAAATAAACGGGAATCAGCCGCTAATTAACGCAATCTGGCAGACTACAGCAGCGATCTCTTATGCACATAATGGTGGCTCAAGGAGGGCTTATGTCACTGTCAATTGTTCATACTCGTGCAGCTCTGGGAGTAAACGCTCCCCCGATCACTGTTGAGGTTCATATCAGTAAAGGTCTACCAGGATTAACGATGGTGGGCTTACCAGAAACAACGGTAAAAGAAGCACGCGATCGCGTGCGCAGCGCCATTATTAATAGCGGATATGAATATCCGGCAAAAAAAATCACCATTAATCTTGCACCAGCCGACCTGCCGAAAGAAGGAGGGCGATATGATTTACCTATCGCTATTGCTTTACTGGCAGCCTCTGAACAGCTTACAGCCAATAAGTTGCATGAATATGAATTAGTCGGAGAACTGGCGCTTACAGGCGCTCTGCGCGGCGTTCCCGGCGCAATCTCCAGTGCAACTGAAGCCATTAAGTCGGGCAGAAAGATTATCGTCGCGAAAGATAACGAAGCCGAAGTAGGGTTAATTAATGGTGAAGGGTGCTTGATAGCCGATCACTTACAAGCTGTCTGTGCGTTTCTCGAAGGTAAGCATGATCTCGAACGTCCAGCACCTACTGATGCAGAGTTCAGGGTATTACAACATGATCTCAGTGATGTTGTGGGCCAGGAGCAAGGAAAGCGAGGGCTGGAAATTACCGCCGCAGGGGGCCACAACCTTTTACTGATTGGGCCTCCAGGAACAGGTAAAACAATGCTCGCCAGTCGCATTAATGGCTTGCTGCCGGATTTAAGCAATGAAGAAGCTCTGGAAAGCGCTGCAATATTAAGCCTGGTGAATGCCGAATCAGTGCAAAAGCAGTGGCGACAGCGCCCGTTCCGCTCACCGCATCACAGTGCGTCGTTAACTGCGATGGTCGGCGGTGGTGCAATTCCCGGGCCTGGTGAAATTTCTCTGGCGCATAACGGCGTGCTTTTTCTTGATGAACTACCTGAATTTGAACGGCGTACATTAGATGCCTTGCGGGAACCAATTGAGTCCGGGCAGATCCATCTTTCACGCACGCGGGCCAAAATAACCTACCCGGCCCGTTTCCAACTTGTCGCAGCGATGAATCCCAGTCCTACCGGACATTATCAGGGGAATCATAACCGCTGCACACCAGAACAAACACTGCGTTATCTCAACCGACTCTCTGGTCCCTTTCTTGACCGCTTTGACCTCTCACTGGAGATCCCACTACCGCCCCCAGGCATTTTGAGTAAAGCGGTAGTGCTGGGGGAAAGCAGCGCCACTGTTAAACAACGCGTAATGGCCGCCAGAGAGCGCCAATTTAAGCGGCAGAATAAACTGAATGCCTGGCTGGGTAGTCCGGAAATACGTCAATTCTGCAAGCTTGAGAGCGAAGACGCACAGTGGCTGGAAGAAACGCTGCTTCATCTGGGATTATCGATTCGTGCCTGGCAGCGATTACTGAAGGTATCGAGAACTATCGCTGATATTGATCAGTCTGACGTCATCACACGCCAGCATTTACAGGAGGCAGTTAGCTATCGAGCTATCGATCGCTTGCTTATTCATTTACAAAAACTACTGACATAAAAAAAGGGCATTTCGCCCTTTTTATTAATCGTCGGAATCTGTGTAGTCTTCAGCACCTTCGACCTGCGGTTTACCGCCAGAAAGGGTGTGAAAACGTTTTGGACGCTTGATACGCGTCATATACTTGGACCACACGCGTTCTGCTTCTGTCACTGGCTCACGTTCGCCACGGCATACTGCTACGAAGAGTTTCTCTTCTTCGGTAACCGGCTCGCGTTTGCCGAGATCCAGCTCATTGAAGGCATAACCATGACGTTCAAGCAGTTGTGCCTCTTTGATGGTGAAATCACCATGACGAGAGAATCCGCGTGGATAATGTTTATTGTCGAAATATCGATTAGTCGTCGTAAAGCTTTCCGCCATCCTGCACGCTCCTAATTCTTTGACCGAGCTAGTTATGGCGCGGAGTATTAGTTACGCTTGACAGAGTGTAAAACAAAACATTTAAATCATAACGACAAATAATTTTGCGGAGAGCACTGTGGATACGGAATTGTTAAAAACTTTCCTGGAAGTTAGCCGAACGCGTCACTTTGGTCGAGCGGCTGAATCGCTCTATCTGACCCAATCAGCTGTGAGCTTTCGAATCAGACAACTGGAAAATCAACTGGGTGTAAATCTTTTCACCCGCCACAGAAACAATATCCGTTTAACCGCTGCCGGAGAAAAGCTTCTGCCTTATGCAGAAACGCTCATGAGCACCTGGCAGGCCGCCCGTAAGGAAGTGGCGCATACCTCACGGCATAATGAGTTTTCTATCGGTGCCAGCGCCTCGTTGTGGGAATGTATGCTTAATCAGTGGCTGGGACGCTTGTATCAACATCAGGATGCCCACACTGGCCTGCAATTTGAAGCGCGGATTGCCCAACGACAGTCTCTGGTAAAACAACTACATGAACGTCAGCTTGATCTGCTTATTACCACTGAAGCGCCCAAAATGGACGAGTTTAGTAGCCAGTTGTTGGGACATTTCACTTTAGCGCTCTATACCAGCGCCCCTTCTAAGTTAAAGGGGGATCTTAACTATCTGCGTCTGGAATGGGGACCGGATTTTCAACAGCATGAGACAGGTTTGATCGGTGCTGATGAAGTCCCAATTCTGACAACCAGTTCTGCTGAACTGGCACAACAACAGATTGAAATGCTTAATGGCTGCACCTGGCTGCCGGTAAGTTGGGCGCGTAAAAAAGGCGGATTGCATACTGTTGTCGATAGCACGACTCTTTCACGACCGCTCTATGCCATATGGCTGCAAAATAGCGACAAACATGCGCTGATTCGAGATCTATTGAAAATTAACGTACTGGATGAAGTGTATTAGTCTGAATGGCTGGCAAGGACGCCGGTGGAAGGATTTACTTAGGATGGGTTATTTCAGATAAAAAAAATCCTTAGCTTTCGCTAAGGATGATTTCTGGCAGGGGCGGAGAGACTCGAACTCCCAACACCCGGTTTTGGAGACCGGTGCTCTACCAATTGAACTACGCCCCTAATTAGGGTGGCGGAACGGACGGGACTCGAACCCGCGACCCCCTGCGTGACAGGCAGGTATTCTAACCGACTGAACTACCGCTCCACCGAATTCTTTTACAACCACCGGTTTTATGACCGGTTTACTGCTTAATTTGATGCCTGGCAGTTCCCTACTCTCGCATGGGGAGACCCCACACTACCATCGGCGCTACGGCGTTTCACTTCTGAGTTCGGCATGGGGTCAGGTGGGACCACCGCGCTACTGCCGCCAGGCAAATTCTGTTTTATCAACACGTCTTTCTCCGACCTGTCGATTTAATCTGTATCAAGCTGATATTGTCGTCTCTTCGCCAAAACATCTTCG
>NZ_LFHY01000025.1:0-113596 GCF_001660175.1 Escherichia sp. B1147 | reverse complement strand
TGAATCAGAACGATTGTTCTGGAAAAACTCTAAAGCTGTGGCCAGTTTTTGTTGACCACTACAAGGCAGCCTACGCGCAGGTAACGATAATACCTTCAGCGCCAACTCAGATTATATTGTCGACAGTGGTGGACATCTCGATTTAAACGGTTATTCGCAGGCGTTAAAAACGCTGGCGCTGGCTGGAACGACGACGCTGTCTTCGTATGAAAATGGCCACGAGTTCACGCCGACCACACTGACCATTAACGGCAACTATACTGCCAGTGATGGTTTGTTAGTCATGCATACTGTATTAGGCGATGATAATTCCGCAACGGATAAACTCATCGTAAAAGGTGATACTTCCGGTAGCACCCGCGTCATGGTCAACAATGCGGGCGGTCTGGGCGCGGATACCCTGGAAGGGATAAAAATTGTGGAGGTTGACGGCCTGTCAGAGGGCGTTTTCAGTAAAGAAGGCCGTATTGTTGCCGGTCCTTATGACTACAACGTGGTAAAAAGCGACAACCAGAACTGGTTTTTAACCAGTGAAATTCCCGCAGGACCGTATACCCCACCGGTACTGCCCGTCATCCCGGAACCAGATCCTGAGCCACCTGTAACACCAGAACCACCTGTAACACCAGAACCGCCTGTAACACCGGAGCCGCCTGTTACGCCATCTGTTCCACAACCAGAACGAAAACATCTGTATCGCCCGGAGATTGGCAGCTATGTAGCGAATATTCAGGCGGCAAATACGCTGTTTAATACCCGACTGCATGACCGTCTGGGGGAAACACAGTACACCGACCTGCTGACCGGCGAGCAGAAAGTGACCAGCCTGTGGATGCGTAACATTGGCGGGCATAATCGCTTTAAGGATCGCTCGGATGAACTGAACATCCAGAGCAACCGTTATGTTCTGCAACTTGGCGGCGATCTGGCGCAATGGAGCAGTAACGCACTCGATCGCTGGCATCTTGGCCTGATGGCAGGCTATGCCAACAGCAAGAGCCACACACATTCCAACCTGACCGGGTACAACTCACGTGGGCAAATCGACGGCTACAGTGTGGGCGTGTATGGCACCTGGTACGCTAACGAAGCAGATAAAACAGGGACTTATGTTGATAGCTGGTTGCTCTATAACTGGTTTGATAACACTGTCTCCGGCGAGTATCTGCCGAGTGAGAAATATCACTCTGACGGCATCACCGCCGCCATTGAAGCGGGTTATACCTTCCGTCTTGGTGAAAGCGCAGATGCCCGCACCAGCTACTGGTTGCAGCCCAAAATGCAACTGACGTGGATGGATGTGAAGGCCGACAATCATACTGAAGACAATGGCACTCTGGTTGAGGACAGCACCGAAGGCAACCTGCAAACGCGTCTGGGGGTGAAAGCGTATCTGCAGGGTCATAATGCTATTGATGATCATAAAGACCGCTCCTTCCAGCCTTTCGTGGAAGCCAACTGGATTTATAACTCCCGCAATTACAGCGTGAAGATGGATAGCATCAGCGATGAGATCATCGGCACGCGCAATATTGGCGAGTTAAAAGTCGGGGTGGAAGGTCAGCTTACCCCGCGTCTGCAACTCTGGGGCAACGTCGCCCAGCAGCTGGGTGACAACGGTTACAGCGATACCCAGGGAATGCTGGGCATAAAATATCTCTTTTAATGCCACTTTGCCGCCCGTCACGTACGGGTGGCTCTCTTTTTAGATCCACGGTCTTTGTGAGCGCGCTCGCATTCAGTCATTTTCACTATAAATATGATGAAGTTAATTCAGCTTATTTATGGATGAAATCACTATGGACCCTTTGCACGCCGTTTACCTGACTGTCGGGCTGTTTGTCATCACTTTTTTTAATCCAGGCGCAAATCTCTTTGTCGTGGTTCAAACCAGTCTGGCTTCTGGCCGTCGCGCGGGCGTACTCACCGGGCTTGGTGTGGCGCTGGGCGATGCCATCTATTCCGGGTTGGGATTGTTTGGTATGGCGACGCTCATTACCCAGTGTGAAGAGATTTTCTCGCTCATTAAAATCGTCGGCGGCGCTTATCTCTTATGGTTTGCCTGGAATAGCATACGCCGCCACTCCACACCGCAAATGAGCGCGCTACAGCAGCCGCTTAGTGCGCCATGGTATGTGTTTTTCCGCCGTGGACTCATTACCGATCTCTCTAATCCACAAACCGTTTTATTTTTTATCAGTATCTTCTCAGTGACGTTAAGTGCAGAAACGCCGACCTGGGCGCGTTTAATGGCCTGGGTGGGGATCGTGCTCGCGTCTATTATCTGGCGTATATTTCTTAGTCAGGCGTTTTCTTTACCCGCCGTGCGTCGCGCATATGGACGTATGCAGCAAGTTGCCAGTAGGATTATTGGGATGATTATTGGTGTATTCGCGCTACGGCTGATTTATGAAGGGGTGACGCAGCAATGAGTTGATAATTGAATTTCTACGTCATCAACACGATTGAAAAGTTGGACCGCCATCGAGGCCTCGAACCCCGTACCATACAACAATCCTGGTTGTCGTCTGCTCTTCCTGATGAGCTAATGGCGGTTTTTTGATAAGAACCTTACAGCATATTTCCTGTCAGGCCCTGGTGCGATGCATAAGATACAGAAACAGCCCTACGCAAACATGACGGAATTATGATTTTTTTCATATGAATGTCAACTCATACATTCACAATATATCTTTATTGAACGTTAATTAAGCAATGGTGAATCCCTGTCGATTTACCCGCCCATGGCATTCCCTACGCCAGGGGAGTACCCGCCAGCACCGCTTCAAAATCTGCGGCGGTCAGATCGGTTGCCCCTTTGAGCATATCTCTCGCCAATGCCCGGCGTCGGTTCAGTAATTCATCCAGCGTTTCTTCAAAAGTCATTAACTGGCTATCACGCACCGTCGGATAATAGACGTAAACATCTTTCTGCTGCCCGATACGGTAGGCCCGATCGGTCGCCTGATCTTCCTTCGCCGGATTCCAGCAACGAGTAAAGTGGATGACATGATTTGCTTTTTGGACATTGACACCAAACCCAACCGCGATGGTGGATAAGATAATGACGTTAAAACCGGGCGTTGACTGAAATGCATCGATCAAGCTCTGACGATTTTGATCGCTGCCAGATTTGGTACTGGTATCACCATTAATAATAAAAGGCTTAAAACCAAATTGCTGCGCAATCAGATGTTGCAGTTCTCGTTGAATATCGCGCAGTTCCGTAAAAATAATTACTTTGTCATCGGATGACTGGCGAATGATGTTTAATGTCTCCAGCAGCCATTTTACTTTCGGGGCATCGTTCCGTAAGCGCAGATCTGCACTTACGGAATAAGGCCATGCGCAAATAAGTTTCAGGCGATGCAGTAACCCCAGCATACCTGAGCCTCGTTGATCCAGCCCTTCGCTGATCTCCTGTTGGTTTTGCCAGCTTGCAACCGAGTGGGTATAGAGATCCCGTTGCAATGGCAGCATATCCAACTGCTTACAGCGTTGATCTTCAATTTTATCCGGCAGGTCTTTCGCCACTTCTTCTTTGGTGCGGCGCAGCGTCTGCGGTTCTATTAATTTACGTAGCGATTCGAGGACAGCATTATCATTCTGTTGCTCAATGGGGCGCAGATAATCTTTACCAAAATTATTTAAAGCCCCCAACAAACCTGGCTGAACGAAGTCAAATAAACACCACAGATCGACAAGGGTATTTTCGACCGGTGTTCCAGTACATGCGACTTTAAATTGTGCCTGAATGGCTTTTGCCGATTGGGTAATTAATGCCGCCGGATTTTTAATTTTCTGCGCTTCGTCGCACACCATTATGGACCAGGGCTGACGAGCCAGGGAAAATTCCTGATCGCGCAACGTCTCATAAGTGGTAAGAACAATATGCGCGTCCCCCACCCAGTCACTTTGCAGTAAGTTCTTAATCCCCTTACTTTTAAGCGCCTGAGGAATGCTCTCTTTCGCGCATTTCTTAGCCTTAAGTTCATTACCATAGAGTTTTAAAATCGACACCTGCTCGCGCAGAAAGAAATTCCCAACCTCACGCTCCCAGTTATCAAGTAACGACACCGGAGCAACAATCAGCGAAGGAGGCGCATCCGGGAAACGTTCACGATGCCAGATGAGAAAAGTTAAAATCTGTAAGGTTTTACCCAGCCCCATATCGTCCGCCAGTAAACATCCCGCCGTCTCGGTTGGCGACTTTAGATACAACTGCTGGAGCCACGCTACCCCTTTACGCTGGTGTTCACGTAGCTGAATGGACGTTTTGAGGATCATCGGCAGTTCGACTTCTGCCTGGTGTGCACCGAGCAAAGAATCCCGCCGTTGTTTAACATACAGCGCCTGCTCGATATTTTGTTCTATTAGCAGAACGGCGCGACTGACCGGCTCACTACTGACGCCATCATTTGTTTCACCGTCGATTTTCTTTTTCCATTTATCGTGGAAAATTTCTGCTTCTTCACGGGGCAAAAGGTTGTCGTTCCAGGGCATGGCGACTTCCGGCGCATCCGTGGCTTTTGCCTCTTCCAGCCGCTCTTCCAGTTCCTGAAAATGTTGATGATTATCGAGATCCCAGCCAGAGAACATAGCCTCGCACATCTCTTGCGCAAGGTTCTCCGGAAGCCATTTTTCACTTTCACTTTTGACCAGATAAGGCGAACTTATTTTTTCAAATTCACCGATCCCGATAACCCGGTCGCTGTATTTATTCAGATCGAGGACGTGGGTAAAATTCATTCCCGCCGCCTGTTGCTGCCAGTTTTCAAGCAACGCCTGATAACCTTGCAGTTCTTCCTGGCTGAATCTGGAAAGCTCCAGATCGTACCCCTGCCAGACTCCGGCGGGCAGTTGTGCTGCTAACTTTTGCTCCAGTTCAGAGAGCAACGCCTCCAGCTCACCAGGTCGTTTAAAAATATAGGTTTCATCCGCCACAGATTGCTCAGTTCTGGGACTGAGAAGAAGCGTTACCGACGCAATTTGTTTGTTTTCATCAATCTGCGGTTCCAGACGGAAATCATAAAAGTAGATCCCGGCGTCCTGTAAATTCTGCTCATAAACGTCAGGATCGAGCACCTGGCTCGCCTCTTCACCAATCCAGGTATAGGGGTTGCGAACAAATGAGAGCGCATCATCCCCCGCCACGCGACGCCCCGTAATAGCGTGCACAGAGGTCAGGACGTCTTTGACTTCAGGAGAAAGAATGACATGGTTTAAGACACCATCGTCCCCTAAAACACGGTAACGATCCTGCACCTGTTGCGTGCGGTCAAAACTCTGTAACCAGTTGGCAGGCTGCTCATCAAAAACAGGTTCAATTTCCAGCACCGGAGTATCCACCACCAGCGATTTTCGCAGTTTTAACTGCAACGATTCCGGCCTGATGACGATCGTCTTCGCAAGATAGTCATCCAGTTTTGCCCCTGCTTTTTTGGCCTGCCGCCGTATTTTAGCCCAACTGGTTTGGTTGACCGTTTCGCCCGGCGTCTGTCGCTGCTGCAACCTGAGTTGCTGTAGTGCGTCCAGAAGCTGCCAGTTCTCTTCACTTAACACAAAGGTGCCTTCCGCAGAGGAAAAGCTGGCGCCTGTGCAAGTTATCTCAACGGGGCGATAGTCATCAGGCAGGGTCCATTTATCAATGAAAACGCGAAAAGTATCATCGCTAATGCTTCCTGTTGCAGCAAGATGAGCCGTCAGATTGCGCTGTGGAGGGAAAGCAAAAATCGCCAGACTGCTGGCATAGTCGTCATTTTTCCAGATGCGATAAAAATCATCCCAGCTAAGAAACCAGCAATCAGACCAGTGAGAAACATAATCTTCCTCATGAAGCTGTTCCAGGCATGAGGCGACAGGCCAGTTATCTTCGCTATCGGCAAGACTAAAGGGGAAAGCAAAGCCCTCTTCTTTCATCACATACAGCGGCGCAAATGAAGCGGGTAGCGAAGTATTCTCTTTAATAAATTTACCCAACAATTTTTTGAACACTATTTGCTCCAGTAAGTAAATTTACCCAGCACCGGTTTAAACCCAAGGCTGAGTAATTTTTGTGCCGCTTCATGGTCAGGTTCATTGAACTGAATGTGGATTGCGCCCCCCAGCCCTCGTTTATCCATCACTTTGCAATCGACCGAACGAATAATCTCCCGGATTTGCTGTTCCCGGTCAGGGAGCTCTTTTTTGGCTTTTAACGAGGAGGCGATGATTTTGATTTGCTCTTCCCGGTCTGACTTTGCATCACTGACTTCATGTTCAGGTAACGATGCAGGTTCAGGCCGACTCACGGTCTTTGCCGCATTGAAGCGAGAGATATCCAAAGTGACAGGGGACTGATTTATATCTTCCGCAACGTAATAAATACCCAACTTACGAAGTTCTTCGTCATATCGGCTCATCCACCCCTCAATTCGGTTGAGTGAGTAGAGAAATACCGGCGACAAATGCGGTAAACGCAACCGGACTTTGCCTCGGTTATTCCGCTTATCTTTCAGATCAAAATCAATATCAAGAATGCCGGTTTCCGGATTAAAGGGCGCATTACCCATATGGTAGGCATACATCGCCCCCACTTTCGAAAATTCGACAAACAGATAATCGCCGATACGCATAATCATGGCATTGTTATCGCGTGAACCAGAACCTTGCAGGCGACTTAATCGCCCTGCGTTTTTCGCCCTGAATTCAACATAATCGGCATCTTTGGATCGCAGCGCATCTTCGCCCAGCACAATGCGCGTATAGCTCATTTGATTGGCAAAACGTAGCCAGTAGAACAGGCGCGCATGGTCAACATCCCGATTGCCTTTCAGCAATTCAAAGAACAGTTTCAGGTCGTCTTTGGCGAACCATCCTTGCACCATCAGTAATACGGGATTTTCAACGTGAACCTGCCAGCTTTTATTACGGCTGGTTAACTGCGGATTTCCCCAATATTCCAGGGCTAATTGTTTGAGTTCGAAATGCGTTTGATGTTTAAAAGCCGACTGATAATAACGGGTCAGAGTGGCTGCCAGAATATTATCTTTAAACCGCGTAAGCTGGCGGCTTAAGGCGATAAGAGAATTAATTTTCTGCTGAAAAGCATCGTCAGTCAGGCAAAAAATCTCATTGACCAGGTGGTTAACAATTTTGCGCCATAACCAGCTGGTTTGCGGAATTTGCGCGACTTTCTCCAGCACCGAAATATCTGTGATTTCTCCACGCCCAAGCTGTTGTCCGAGAAGAAAACCTGCATTATCGGTAAAAATATCGCTATAGGTGTCAATGACCGACATCCAGGACATCTGACGCGGAGCACTCTCTTTTAGCTGCTGAAACCCGCGAGCAATCTGCGTGCGTAGCTGAAGCCACTGTGGATTCTTTTCCGGCGTATCGCTGGAATGACCAAAGTAGCTGGTGCATAACGCCAGCCATTCGCGGCGTGTTAACCGCTGCTGCACAATTTTTTGTTCAATTTCAGCGATAATCCTCGCGAAGTTTGTTGCATCATCAATCAATGCAATTTCAAACAGATCGCCTTCTGCCACGTCATTAAGACCAAAAAAAATCATCTTCCACTCGAAGGGCTTTGGCATCTCCCCCGCACGCAGTCGGGCAATAGCCTGACGGCGTTTCTCCAGAGGGGGAACCATCTGCACTGCACGAGCATCTACCTTCCTCTCAAGTTGCGCGATAACGCGCTGAAGATAGTGAAAAGCGTGACTTACCGTCGGCTGCACGTTCTGCTCCCGATAGGGCAGCAAACGGGTTTTCAGTTTTTCAATAGCGGAAGTCATTGCATGGCTCCCAACTGACAGGTTTCCTGACTAATGCCAGGAACAACATCCATGCTTTCGTCGTGTTTTTTGTCTTTCAGGCCAAAGAATTGCATCCGCAGTTCTACGCGACGGCTGGCTTCTTTGCTCTCTTTCGCATTGTTGAACGAAACCCCGCCCGCCAGAAATAATTTGCGGATCTGGACTTGCTGTTCCGGGGTTATTTTTTGCTGTAGCGCGCTTCTGCTATCCAGCAGACTGCACATCACCCATTCCGAGCGTTGCAACGAAAGGTGCAAGTTATAGAGATAAGAACCATCGGTATCCGTAAAACCTTCTATAACAATTTGCTTAAACCATTTTTTGCCTTCATCGCTATTTGCCGCCTCCAGCACTAACGGCACCACATCCTGTAGCGCCTGTAATCCTTCGGCATTAAGCGCAAAGCGATTGTGCTCAAAACGCCCGGCTTCACCAAAGCTGATACGGTTGTCATGGCAGTCAACCTGAATCGTCTTGTTAAGATTCTTTGCCTGAAGCTCAAGTTTTTCACACAGGCGAGCGATATCATGCCCGCGCGATTTCTCCCCCGCCTCCGCCTGCTGGATCCGCTGAGTAACAGAGCTCAGTGATGCCACCATAACCACCAGAAACAACACCATCATGGCAGTCATCAGGTCTGCATAGGAGATCCAGAAGGGTTTTTCCGCTTCATCGCTGCGCCGTTGCCTGCCATTAAATACCCGGTTAAACATCAGCCTGTTCCTTACGCGCGACGATGACGGAGTACTGTTTCCAGTGTATCCACGCTTTCACCGATAATCTCAACCGAAGAACTTAAGGCTCCCGCCGCTTTAGTCAGTTGCGTATCCATCTCCTGCAGTGAACGATTCAGGCCGTTTTCCACTCCGGTCGTAAAGGATTCAAAACTGGTTCCCATCACCTCGGCAATGTTATGCAGGAACTCCTGGGCCTCGCGGTTATATTGTTGCAGGCGTTCAGAATACGCCTTCAGATCGTCAACAAAACGGCTGCGCGATGATTGTTCATCATGGCTACGATTAATCAGCGTTTCGAGTGCCGTTATGGCATTCGCCACGACTTCGCGAGTATTACGATAATCGGCAATCAATGCCCCCAACTCCGCGCTGGCGCTGGAAAGAGTACGTCCCGCCTGTTGCGTGCCATTGAGCACCTCGGCGGTCAACTGATTAGCCTCGGCGACACGATCGCCCGCAGCTTCAAAGCGGTCGGCAGCCACGCGCATTTTATCGGCTCCTGTTTGTATCTGTTCCAGATGGCGCGTGGTGCTTTGCGCCATCCGTTGCAGCAGCTCGCCAGAAGCCGATTGCTGTTCACGCAGCATCTGCATCAGCGACTCAACCTGACTTTCAAGTTGACCAATGATTCGCTGCGCTTCCTGTTGTAACGCACTCTGCGCTGATTGCTGTTGCTGACTGAGCGACTTCTGACCTTCTTCCAGTTGCCCAAACAGGTTGCCAAGTTGGCTACCCAGGTGATCGATACCGCTGGTCATTTTCTCTCGCAGGGCATCCTGACCGGAGTGCATGGTTTGCTGTAACGACGTCATAAACTGTTGTTGTTGCTCAGTCGCCGCCTGCTCACGCGCTTCGCTACGTGCCAGAAGCAGCTGAGTCTCTTCATGCAGCACGCGTTGCCCCTGTTCCTGAGTCTGGTTCATCTGTTTTTGCCCGGACTCCAGTTGGCTGAATACGCCCGCCAGGTTTTGCGTCAGCGTTTCGACACCTTTGCTCATATTGCCCATCAACAGATTTTGCGCCTGATTTTGCTGCTGATTAAGTTGCTGCTGACCATTTTCCAGCTGTGCAAAGAGCGTCGCCATATGGCTGCCAAGCGTATCCACGGAAGCCGCCATTTTCTCCATGGTTTCATTTTGCCCTTGCTGAACACTGGACTGGATAGCCTCAATAAACGCGCGCATCTGTTCCGCCATCGCTTTTTCACGCGCTTCGCTGTCGGCAAAGATTTTTTCCAGTTGTTGCGCCATCCG
Organism: Escherichia sp. B1147; assembly: GCF_001660175.1. NCBI lineage: Bacteria > Pseudomonadati > Pseudomonadota > Gammaproteobacteria > Enterobacterales > Enterobacteriaceae > Escherichia > Escherichia sp. B1147. Next base: position 103,804 of record NZ_LFHY01000025.1, on the reverse strand, counting down.
TTCGCCCGCGCCTTCGCCTTCTGCGCCAATACGGGCAACGGACTCCTGCAAGCTGCGCAGCATCTCATTCATCCCTGCCTGCATCTCCTGCTGACCGCTTTTCATTTCGCTTAACAATTGAGAGATCAGTTGCGCGCTGCCCTGACGTGAGTCATCCCCGGCCTGACGCATATCCTGCAACAACGTTGAGAAGCCGCTTTGCATAGACTGAATGGCTTCCACTGAACGCCCCATCATCTCCTGCATGGTGGTGAACTGCTGACCAAAGGTGTTATCCATTTTGCTCATAAAGGCAGTCAGGACGTTCTCCAGCATCGACTGCACACGATGGCTCTGATCGCCGGAGGCGGTTTGCACCACGCCAGCAATTTTATCCAGCGGATTTTTCAGACTGGTTTCGATAGCGCCACTGACCTGTTCAGCAAACTGTTGGCCTGATTCGCGGTATGTTGTTGATAATGTCTCTGCCAGCTTTTGATTTTCTCGCATCTGGCTATCCACCAGGTTTTGCAGCATTTCGCGCAGGTCAGTAACCAGACCATCCTTAAGTTGCCTCGCATGGGTGGTGTTTTCTTTAGTACTGGAAAGAAGCAGCGAAAGGTAATCTTCACCGACGCCCCCCTCAAAAAGCTGGTCAATGCTGGCGGTAAGGAGTTCAAGGTTTTTATAGCATTGCGCCAGTCGCCATTTTTCAAACATAGTGACCAGAATGGAGAACGTAATAGCAAACGCCGAACCTAAAAACGCATACAGAACGTCGCGTAAAAGGTTAGCGACGCTGGCGCTGACCTGCTCTGGCGTACTGGGGTCAAAATGGTGCAAACCAATCATCAGCCCCGAAAAGGTGCCGATGATCCCAATTCCGGTCAGGATGCCTGGGAGATGTTTAAACGCTTCCGTATAGAGAGGAATTTCGACTAATAACGGTTCCGTAAACCATGCTGACGCTGGAGCCGTTGAGCGAATGGCGCTAATTTTTTTTTGCCCGCTATTTTCATCAAACTCAAACTGGCGATGTAGAGACTCTTTAAATTCGCTCCAGGGGTGCGCAAAAAATTTATCAGAGAATAACGCGTCTAATTTTTCGAGTTGTTGTGCCGGTTTTTCATTGCCAAGTCCCCGAATTGCTTTCGTTTTTTGTTTAAAGCGCGCTGAAACCCTAAATGAAGGAATAGCGTAACGGACAATGAAACCCAACAACAAAACCCCAACCACAATAGCGACATAAATCGGCACATTTTCTGGATTAACAGAGGTTAACGTGTCGAGGAACGAAGTCAGCGAAAACATCTAAATACCTTGAGTGAAGGAAAAGAAATTTGCAGGGCAGAACATCACCAGCAAGGAAAAAAATCGCCCGCTCATTATAGGAAAAGTCTCGATTTTTACATCAATAAAACGTTATATATCTCACAAAAACATTGATCACACGCATACGTAAGAAATTTAAATCGCTTGGCGAAAATAATTCACAGAATTTATGCTTTATGACACAAAGATTGGGGATTTTATTTTTTCGCCGCCAGACTTACGTATGAAACTTTTTCATGGGGCGCGCTGCTTCTAATAACGTCCAGTCACTATTCAATGAGACAATTAAATGAGTGAGATTGACATTAAGGGCGATGAAACGCTGGTTGCTCTGCTACTGAACGCCGACAAAAACGATATCGATCTGCTGATTGATTACATTACGCCAGACGGAAAATTTAATTTTTCCCAGTCTGACCGCGTTAAAAAGGCCTTGCGCGATGGTAAAAATAGCGAAGCTGTTGATGAGGAAACATTGCGTTTGCTGATTCGCGAACTGCAACATTTTGGCGGTAACACCGTAATGAATCTGTTCCGACGCAATGGCGTTAGCTATAGCGAAATAGTTGACGATGTCGCCAGCCATCTGAAAATCAAAGTCGCGAAAAATGCCCCGGTAAAAGAAAAAGAATCACTGATTATTGATGCCGTTTTCGCTTCATCCTGGAGCAAAATGTCAGATGACGATCGCCGTCAGCTTCTCCGCGATATGGGAATTAACACCACTATCAGCCTGGATAAGCTGTCACGTATGGAGCTGCCACTTTTGCAACGTGCGGCAATGGTAGCAAGCGGTCTGGCGCAGATCGCCACGGGGAAGGCACTACCGCTCATTGCGGGTCTGGGGATAGGTCGCGTGTTGGGCGTTCTCACCGGTCCTGTCGGGTTAGCCCTCACCGGCTTATATACCGCTTATGATATTTCCAACCCGGCGTTTCGGATCACCTTGCCCTGTGTGGTGCAAATTGCCTGGATTCGCTTAAAAAATTCCCGCCATCACCGTCTGAGCGAATCGGTACCATCAACGGCGATGTCAACCGCAAACTATGGCAATCGCTGGGTGTTTGAAAATGAAAAGTCGCAGCGCGTTTTAACTGTATCGTCTATCGCCTTAAATGAAATTACCCATCCCGACACTCTGGTACAGCATGACATTGCTGAAATTTCACGGTTAGGCCCACTCTTACAGACGCTTCCTTCGCTCGCCACCGCCGCCCATATCGCCAGTCATCACTATATGGAAGTCATTATTGATGGCGCACTGGCGAAAGTGAAAGATGGCTCGGGATATCGTGGTTTCAGTCTTGGTGAAAAAGGGATTAAAGCCCACGCTGTTTTGCTGAATCCGGACAAACTGAATCAATTAGTCAATGCCGGCATATTACTGAATGTCGCCTCGGCGATACTGGCGCAAAAACATCTGGCAGATATCAGCAACAAACTAACGCAGATAATTGAAACTATTCGAGAGATTTCTGCATTCCAGAACAATGCCCGCAAATCTGAAATTGTCGGCGCTATTCAGTATTTACAGCAAATCACGCCTGTCGTCATTGAGGGGCAATCTTCGCCAGAAATACGGCAAATGCTTGAAGCTATCGAAAAGGATTTTTCAACGCTTCAGGATCACCTGCTGACGGATATTGCCTTTGCTGGCGAGAAGATAGCGGCCATAAATGACGGCAGTTTTTTCAGTAGTGCAACGATCACCAGTAAAATTCAGGCGCAACAAAAAACTATTGAAGAACGGACGATGGAGTGGGATTTAGCGATGAGGGTACGCGGGCAAGCATTGCATCTGGTCAGCCATAGTGAGGGGCAGACGATGCTGGTAAAGCGCCGCCAGCAGGCTATAGAACATCATTATGCGCAGTTCGATACGGTTATTAGCAAGGTAGAAACACAATTACAGTCACGAATTGACAGCATCAGCGCCGTAGCGGAACAGGCGAATACCACCAGCGCCAATAAAGTCATTTTGCGAAAATGGAGCAACAACCGCTTAATGCCGCAAAAAGTCGCAATTAAGGAAGCTCGCCAGGCGTTCGACCAATTCCAGCAAAATATGCTGGATAAGCCGTTGCAGACCAGCCGCATATTGGTGGAAATGAAAGACGGTAAAGCGGTGAAGTGTTTTGCGTTGCCGGATGCTTAAGGCGGCTCGCAAGATTTGCTGTGTGGTTAGCGGTGCCACACACAATTTCTCCGGCTCAGGAGAACCAAGACCGACACACTCATATTCAGGCCGCCCCGCTCCCTGGGGCTAGAAATCTCTTAATATTCACCGTTGCAAACATGCTAAATGCATATCAACCTGCCACACTCCCCCACACCAGTTGCCCTTTATGGAACGTCGCCGTGCGCGGTGAAATACGCGCTACCGCCTCGGCGGAACAGGAGGCGTCCACCAGCACAAAGCTGGCGTCATCCTGCGCTTTTGGCCAGACACGCTCGCCTTTTTCATTCAGCGGCAATACATCACCAGTGGCTAAAAACAGCGAACGGGAGAGGTTCTGCTCATTGGGACGAATATAAAGCTGCGCGTACAGATTGGCCTTTTCCAGCATGTCTCCCAGGCCGTAAGGCGACCAGTGGTCGATAACGCTGTCGGTGCCGGTCATGACTTTCACGCCCTTGTCGTGCAGCTGTTTGAGCGGCATATGTAACGTGCCAATCGGCACCGTCGAGGCGATAGATATTTGCTGCGCCGCCATGCGATTCGCCAGCTCATCCACCTGTTGCTCGTTGAGCGTTGCCAGCGCAAAGGCGTGACTGATGGTCAGCTTGCCCTTCAGCTGCGGCGTTTTTTCTACCGTTTCAACCATATAATTGATGGCCGCCACGCCAGCCGGAGTGGTTTCGTGCAGGTGAATATCAACGCCTTTGTCATAGTCCAGCGCAATCTGGAACATGGTGTCGAGGGATTTTTCCATCGCGCCATCAACACTGGTGGGGTCCAGCCCGCCGACGTAATGCGCTCCTGCCTGCATCGCTTCACGCATTAAGGGTTCCGATTTCGACAACAGCAAACCGTGCTGCGGGAAGGCGACAATTTCACACTCGAAGCCCGCCTGACGTCGCGCCAGCACCGACTGCAAATTTTGCAGATTTTTCAGGCCTGAAACCGGTTCGATATTGCAGTGGCTGCGGGCAATGGTGGTGCCTTTCGACTGCAATAAATCGATCAGTTTTTCCGCCCGCTCCTGAGTGTACGGTTGCAGCTCCGGCAGCATTTTCTGCTCGAGCGCGATCATGTCCTGGATGGTGGTGCCTGCCGGGCGATTAAGCGAGCGCCACGGCCCGCCGTAAAAGGTTTTGTCGAGATGAATATGCATGTCGCGGGTAGTGGGCAGCATCAACTTACCGCCAGCGTCATAGTGTGGCAGTGTGGCGTCCGGATGTTGCTTGTTCTCGCGCAGGGCAACAATTTTACCGTTCTGAATCTCCACGGTCTGGCGCGCCGTGCGGGTCTGCACCGCCACGCCGTTTTCGTAGTCAAAACCGGTTTCCAGCAGCACGTTGTCGAGATAGTAGTGCGGGTCAGTGATTTTCATGGTGTTATTCGCGTCGCAGTGGGTTGTGCCAGAGACTGCCGCATGGGCGAGCGGCACAGAGGTACCAAACAGCGCGGCGGCGGTGACCATCTTACCGCTCTGGCTCAGAAACTCACGGCGGCTATTGCTTTCTTTCATCTTACGTCCTTACGTTTTAATAATATGAGTGCCCGTTTCACCGCGCAGCGCCGCTGGCAGGCATTCCGGCGTGGTGATAATCACTTCTTTACCGCCCTGTTCCAGGAACGTCAGGCTGGCGATGATTTTTGGCAACATGCTGCCTGGCGGGAAATGCCCTTCCCGCATATAGCGGGTCATGGTGGCAATATCTACGCGATCGAGCGCCTGCTGCTGCGGTTTGCCAAAGTGAATACACACCTTTTCCACGCCGGTGGTGATCACCAGAATGTCGGCGTGAATTTCGCGGGCCAGTAGCGCGGTGGAGAGATCTTTGTCGATAACCGCGTCCACGCTTTGGTAATCCCCCGCTTCACTGCGCACCACCGGAATGCCGCCACCGCCCGCGCCAATCACTACAAAGCCTTGTTGGATCAGCGCCTTAATGGCAGGTGCTTCAACAATACGTTTCGGTTCCGGCGAGGCGACCACGCGGCGATAGCCCCGTCCGGCATCTTCAACAAAACGCCAGTCAGGGTTTACCTTTTGTAATTCGTCACGCTGGCTTTCACTGAAGAATGCACCGATAGGCTTGGTGGGATGGGCAAAACCCGGATCGTTTTTATCCACTTCAACCTGAGTCACCACGGTGACGGCTTTTTTCTCGCCGTGGCGCGCCAGCCGGTTGTTCAGCGCCTGTTGGATCAGGTAGCCAATGCCGCCTTGCGTATCTGCCACACAGTTCGCCAGCGGCGTTAAGGGCAGCCCTTCGCGCTCGTGGGCAATCTCCGCGCGGCGTAAATCCAGTCCGACCTGCGGCCCGTTGCCGTGGGTCAGCACAATGTCGTAATCGGAAGCCAGCATTTCCAGCACCGTATCGGCGACGGCTTTCACCGCCTCCGCCTGATGCTCAATCGACTGGCTGGCGTTATCTTTGATAATGCTGTTGCCACCAATGGCAACGACCACAAGTTCTTTCATGTTGTTATGTCCGCTACAGAGGGTGATGAGGTTATGAGAGTAAGGTTATGACCAACGCCAAATTGCCTGATGCGCTACGCTTATCAGGCCTACAAACTGGATAAGGCATTCACGCCGCATCCGGCAATGGTGACAAATGCCTGATGCGCTACGCTTATCAGGCCTACAGATTCTTGCACCATTCGTAGGCCGGATAAGGCGTTCACGCCGCATCCGGCATAAACACGCAGGTCAGACGCCGTAACGTTCGCACCAGCCAAGAATGGCTTTCTCGAAGCAGGCGAATGGTGGGTGCACAATGCCCGCGCCAATCATGCCGACACCTGCATCTTTATGAGCAATGGCGGTGTTGATCACTGGCAGAATGCCGCTGCTACCCACGCGGGTGATGTCGATAGCCGACGGCACGCCCATAAAACCGAGCAGCGGGATGGTGACGTTGGGGTTTTCGCCAAGAGTGATTTCGCGCATCTGACGGGAGAAATCGATAGCCTCTTCCACCGTGCCGCCCACCAGCGCGACGATCGCAGGCGCGGTGGCCATAGCAAATCCGCCAATACCGTAGGTTTCGGTGATGGCACTGTCGCCGATATCCAGCCCCGAATCTTCCGGTTTATAACCGGCAAACATCGGGCCGATGACCTGCTGCGCCGGGCCGGTAAACCACTGCCCCGGCAGGCCGCTAACCCGCAGGCCGAACTCAACGCCGTTACGCGCCATGGTGGTGACCACGGTGCTGTATTCGATGCCGTGCGCCGCATCCATCGCCGCTTTACACATCGCCATCCACGTCGGGCCGGAGAAGTAGTCGCTGCTGGCGACAAACTCAAACACTTCGCGCTGTTGCTCGACGGAATAACCTGCCTGAATAATCCCCGGCGTCAGCGCCTGAATCAGCAACGTCGTCCCGGCGTTATTGCGGTTATGGCACTCATCGCCCATATGCAGCGCCTGCGCCAGCATTAAGCGCAGATCGATCTCACCAATAATTTTCATGGCGTCGCGCAGCATTGGCCCCTGCACATCGCGCATCCAGTTGAGGCGGTCAATCACGCTCTGATCGTTGGCACCCATACGCAAAATCTTCGCCATCTGCTCGCTCATGTTGGTGTAAGCGACGTTGCCGTAGGTTTTGTTTTTCACGATGTGCATAAACATCGAGGCCGAGGTGACGCCCGCCATTGATCCCACACAGTCGTGTTCGTGGCACGGCGAGAAAGTGATCTCCCCGGAGGCCGCCAGTTCAGCCGCCTCATCGAGATCTTTCGCCAGCCCTTCGAACACCAGCGCCCCGGTGACCGCGCCTTTCATCGCGCCGCACATTTTTTCCCAGGTGACCGGCGGCCCGGCATGAAGAATGGTTTTCGGCGTCATACCCGGCACCACGTTAATCGCCTGATCAAAGCCGATCAAAACCGGATGCGACTGGATAATGCGCTCCAGCGCCTGCTGGTTAGCGGCGGCGATTTTGTCTGCCAGCGGCGAATCGGCAATGTTGTCCAGTGCCTGCACCACCTGCATATTGCCCTGCCCCGGCGGCGTCCAGTCGAGTTGGGTCACTTGTACATGCTGCTTTTTCAGGTCATCGCTAAACATGGCGATGCCGACGTTAATAACGTTCAACGGTTGGCTAAACAGTGACTGGCTCATCAGGCTTCCTCCCCCTTGCAAATAAATTCACGCGCCAGCAATCCGGTATTGGTGCTGCTGCTGGCCAGAATCACTCCGGCATCAAGCAACATCTGGCTTTGTTGTGCTAACGATGGCGTGTCGAGATCGGTGCCCAGTACATAGGCAAGAATGATCAACTCGCGCCCTTCGGCAGCGGCGATCGCTTTCGCTTCTTTGATCGCCTCGATAGTGGAACCAACCGGATCTTCATGCGATCCAAATCCGAGCACAAAATCCATCACGATCACCGCCACTTCCGGATCGCGCGCTTCTTCGATCAAGCGGCTGATACGGTTGGTGGGGTCAATCATTGGATGCGGCTTGCCGTTGGTGAAATCATCATCGCCAAAGTCGAGGAAGGTGTGTTTGATGCTGCGGTTGATATCTTTCAGGCGGAATTCAGGGTCGGGATGGATGTTGCTGTAAACATCGCCGTGTTTTTCCATCACCGCGAACATGGTTTCGTCACACAGCGTACCGCCGCAGAACAGCCCACGAATGTATTTCTGCTGTGGTTGCAGACGCGCGCGGACATCAGCAATCAACGGCTGGTTAAGCGTATGCAGGTCGAGATGTTCTTGCTTCACGCCGGAGAGCAGCACCGCTTTCAGCGCCGCCTCTTTGGTGCCGCGGGCAAACTGTAGCCCCTGCCCATCCACTGGCGTTTCGCCACGACCGAGGAAGCAGACCACCACCGGCTTGCGGCAGGCGCGCGCGCGCTCCAGTACTTTGCGGGCCACCGCAGGCGCAGGCGGTTTGGAGATAAGCGCAATGATTTCAGTTTGCGGATCGTTTTCTAACATGCCGATGGCGTCGAGCATCATCAGGCCGCCGATTTTCTCGCTCAGGTCGCGCCCGCCAGTACCAATCAGTTGCGAAACACCGCCACCAAATTCATGGATTCGTACGCTCAGTTCCTGGCTACCAGTGCCGGATGCGCCAACAATACCGATGTTGCCGCGACGCACGGCGTTACCAAAGCAGAGCGCCGCGCCGTTGATAATCGCCGTGCCACAGTCTGGCCCCATCATCAGCAACCCTTTTTCGTGGGCCAGTTGCTTGAGCGCTAGTTCATCTTCAACTGAGACGTTATCGGAAAACAGCATTACGTTGAGGTCGTTTTGCAGTGCCTGACGCGCTTCGCGAGCGGCAAACAGACCGTTGACCGAAATCACCGCCAGGTTACTTTCCGGGATATGCTTTTTGGCGCTGGCAAGGGTGGCATAGCGCGCCTCATGCGAGCCGCTTTGCGCTTTGGTATTAAACAGCTCTTCAATCTCCACCAGCAACTGCTCGTTGTCCGCACCCGCTTTGCCATTGATGACAATCATCAGGTCGCCGTTTTTCGCCTGTTCCAGCTCCGGCGTCAGCAGCCCTAAATTCTTCAGCACGCCTTTGTTCATTTCGGTCGCCATCGCCACAAATGCCTGCTCGACACCGTCGAGTTTATTTGCACGCGTGGAGATGGACATCAGCGAGACAGAATCAAAATAGGTATTCGGTTTAATGACTATTTTAACTGACATAATTCCCTCCGTAGGTTTGACTCAGCGCACAACCATCGGCCATGCCATACAGCATGTCGCAGCCGGAACTGGAGCCAATATGTTTAATTTTTTCTATTGCCTGAGTTGCGTTCTCAGGGATGTCATTAATTATATTGCGAATAAAACGATGAATATTCTCCCGACAGCGTTGTTGTAATGCGGCTTCCAGCGTAATAGCACTTAATAACGTGGTATTATTTCTGCCGCGTTGCAGGCCGAGATAAAATTCCTCTTTGTATTTTTCTACCGGATGCCCGGAAATAAATAAAACAAGCGCCATGCCTGTTAAATAATCATCGGCTGATGGTGTCAGGCCAATCCCTAATCCCATCATGTTGGCGACCGCTGACGCGATATTTTGTTTATCGTTTACTGCCTGAATAACAGCATGTCGCCTGATATGTAATTCTTTATTTAACGCCCGATAAAAGGGATTATCGCCGCGATAATTAAACAGGGTTTCATTTTCCCCCAGGTGCTGATGAATAATGTCGTGCCACTGTTGCCAGGCGATAAGGTGAAATTTCTCGGTGGCCACTTGCAGTGCTGGGGACAGCCAGCGCTGGCAACGACTCATCTCTATATGAAGATGTTGACCAACCGTAATGCCTTGATCGTCAAACTGAACTTTATCGCCATGACGGAACAGACCATCAAAGTGAGTGAGTGCCAACCGACAACTGTTTGGCGCGTTGTCGTATTCTTCACAAAGCAGCGTCAGCAACTGCTGGCGGGCCGGGAGTACAATATTTACCGCTCTGGCAAAGACCTGTTCAACCTGTCCTTGCCCCCGCTGCGCCAGAAAATCCGCATCCGCAGTTAGCGCCCACACACACCTTCTTTCTGGTGTGTCGATAGCAAGCCTCCCGGTTTATGCGCCTGCAGCAATCAGCAACTGAGCAATCTCTTCAAAGCCCCGTTCACGCGCCAGTTCCAGCGGCGTTTTGCCATATTTATCGGTCAGATGCGGGCTGGCTCCGTGTTCCAGCAATAACTGGACAATTGCCTGCTGTTTAATCCCGCCATCGTTAAGCACAATCGCTTCCAGTAGCGGCGTCCAGCCAACATGATTGGTCTGGTTAACGTTAATATCGGTGTGCGCCAAAAGCTCTTTTACAATACTTAAATGACCTTTTTCACAGGCAGGCGTCAGGCCGACACCGCCAAAACGGGTGACGCAATTAAGGTCTGGTTTAGCCGGTAAAATAATTCGTAGCAGGGTTAAATCACCGTTCAGGCAGCTCATTAAAAAAGGATTTAAACTGGTCTGGTCTTGTTTATTAATATCCGCACCAGCTTCAATTAATGCCTGAACGCAAGCATATTGCTGATATAAACTTGCCAGCGTAATTGCCGTTTTTCCCTGACGATCGCAGGTATTAATATCGACACCCAGCGCAAGGCAGGTTTTTACTTTATCGATATCGCCCTGTTGTGCAGCCAATAAATAGTCGGCAGGTAAATTTTTTATACTCATTAACATTCCCCTGGTTTTTGTGGCTGTTTTCGATGAATTGAGAATAGCAACGATAATCTGATAAAAGAACCCGCTTAAAATTAATTCGCCGTATTTCGCCTTTTTGTTGAATGATGTTCAACAATCTTTTCGCAGTGTGCGGTAGTGCAATATTTGTCTCTTTCTCGCCATACCCTTTCACTCAATCAGGTTTTATTTCTCTATAGTCTGCACATGTAAGAGTAGCTTTCGTCCATGTCTAACCAGAGGGGAACAAGATGAACGGACTCACGGCAACGGGTGTAACCGTCGGTATTTGTGCAGGGCTTTGGCAGTTAGTGTCTTCACATGTCGGGCTCTCTCAGGGATGGGAATTATTAGGAACGACAGGCTTCGTCGCCTTTTGCAGTTTTTATGCCGCAGGCGGCGGTAAATCGGGATTTATCAAAAGCCTGGCGGTTAATTATTCCGGGATGGTGTGGGCGTTTTTCGCCGCGCTGGCTGCCGGATGGCTGGCCTCTGTGAGTGGGCTGTCCGCGTTCTGGGCGAGCGTGATTACTACTGTGCCTTTCTCAGCGGTAGTGGTCTGGCAAGGACGTTTCTGGTTACTGTCTTTTATTCCCGGTGGCTTTCTCGGCATGACGCTATTTTTTGCCAGCGGGATGAACTGGACGGTGACGTTACTTGGGTTCCTGGCGGGTAACTGCGTGGGGATAATTTCGGAGTATAGCGGACAAAAATTAAGCGAAGTGACGACCAAAAGCGACGGGTATTAAAAGTTATTCAAAAATGATTATCTATCTTTAATCGATACATCTACAGTTGTGGCTGGAGAAATTCATATTAGAAAATGGCGGAAATGGTTTAATGAACTCAATTTTTACCGAAGAAAATCTGTTGGCGTTTACTACCGCTGCGCGTTTTGGCAGCTTCAGTAAAGCGGCAGAAGAGTTGGGTTTAACCACTTCCGCCATTAGCTACACCATCAAGCGTATGGAGACGGGGCTGGATGTGGTGCTGTTCACTCGCAATACCCGCAGCATTGAGTTAACCGAGTCCGGGCGTTATTTTTTCCGCAAAGCAACCGACCTGCTGAATGATTTTCACGCCATCAAACGCAGTATCGATACTATTTCGCAGGGCATAGAAGCACGGGTTCGCATTTGTATTAACCAGCTACTTTATACGCCCAAACACACCGCGCGCTTATTGCAGGTGCTGAAAAAGCAATTTCCAACCTGCCAGATTACCGTCACCACCGAAGTGTATAACGGTGTCTGGGATGCGATTATTAATAATCAAGCGAATATCGCTATTGGCGCCCCCGATACACTGCTGGACGGCGGTGGCATTGATTACACTGAAATTGGTGCGATTCGCTGGGCATTTGCCATTGCCCCGGATCACCCATTGGCCTTTGTGCCGGAGCCGATCGCTGAAAGTCAGCTACGTCTCTACCCCAACATCATGGTGGAAGATACCGCGCATACGATTAATAAAAAGGTGGGTTGGTTGCTGCACGGGCAGGAGTCGATTCTGGTGCCAGATTTCAACACCAAATGCCAGTGCCAGATTTTAGGTGAAGGGATTGGTTTTTTGCCGGATTACATGGTCCGTGAGGCGATGACGCAATCGCTGCTGGTTACCCGACAAATCCATAACCCGCGCCAGGATTCGCGCATGCTGCTGGCGACCCAGCACTCTGCAACGGGTCAGGTGACGCAGTGGATTAAAAAACAATTTACACCTAAAGGGATATTAACGGAGATTTATCAGGATTTACTGCATCGGGAGAATTGATACCAGCCAACCTCCCGACGCACTCTGAATAGCGGCTTACATCAACCACCGTTTTTCATTACCCATTCAGAAATAAATTTATGACCGGGTACTGGCGGGGAGTACAAATAGCCCTGCAAAAAGTGAACGCCTTTACCGATCATTAAATCCGCCTGTTCCTGAGTTTCTACCCCTTCCGCCACGATACTCAGACCAGGCTTACGCGCCAGTTCGACAATATTGTCGACAATATGACCGGAGATTTCGTCCACGCTCGCCATTTGCACAAACGACTTATCGATCTTAATAAAATCTACCGGGAACGCCTGCAAATAACGATAGGTCGCATAACCAGTACCAAAGTCATCCAGCGCAAAGGTAATGTTGTGCTGATGAAGGCTGTCAAATATCGCTCTGGCTTCTGGCGTTACCGGAATAGGGTTACGTTCCGTCAGCTCAAGAACCAGCTTGATTTTATCGTTACCTAATTTCTTAACCAGGTTCAGACACTCTTTTTCAAATCCCGTAGCCAAAAAACAGCCCGCCGATACGTTGATACCAATATGGAAATTGTCCGGCAGCAAATGTTTTACCGGCATCAGAATATCCGCAGTCTGTTTCATCAACTGGCGGGTCATTATGACGATAAGACCAGATGACTCCGCCAGAGGAATAAATTGATCCGGCGGGATGATTCCCGTTTGCGGATGCTCCCAGCGAACAAGCACTTCACAGCCTGTCAGTACCCCTGTCTGTGCACAAAATACCGGTTGGATCCACGGTTTGAATTCATGGTTTTCCAGCGCCAGGCTGATGGCTTCAGGTGTGACAATATGGTGGCAACGGTTGTCAGGAAGATAGATTTTATTTTTACTTCCCGTGGCGGTGGTTACCTGCGGATGATACTGAAAAAAGATATCCCGCCAGAAGGTAATATCACTCTGGATACCTAATTTCTCATACAACTGCTTCTTTTGATGTGAAATTGTCTTTGCACTGCGATTTCTGTACTGTGAGATTTCTGTAACCGACATCCCCTCCATGAGCAGCTTGAGTAAAAGCCGTTCTTTTTCGGACACAATACCAGGCAACGTCAAATTAACCGTTGCGCCGAACTCTTCCAAAAAAACACTCAAATCATGCGAAGCCATTTAACACACCTTGATTAAATCTTGTGCACCAGCTTAATCTGCTTGTCTTCACTCTGGCAGGAAAAGCTGACTGCAAGAAAATGACATAGAGAGTCGAATTTGTACCCATTCGGCTCTCTCCTTTTACTTATTATTCAGATCAGAATTGCCACTTAACGCCAATCATTGCAGAGGTGTCATTATATCCCTTATCAGCAACCTGAACGCCCACATTTCCCCAGACATTCAGGTTGGCATTTAGCTGTCCTTCAACACCCGTTTTTATCTCGGCAATATTTCGGGCGCCATCCTGAGTGACTGACACGCCATCCATGCTGGTGCTGAAATCCTTACTGTTATGCAACCAGTTCACTTCCACAAATGGCTGGAACTCGCGGGATTTGCCATCGTCCATTTTATGATGGCTCTTCAACCAGGTTTTTACGCCAAGTCGAGTCTGAATGTTGCCGTCGCCGCTGCTATCAACAAGAGTACCGTTGCTTTCGCGATGCTTATCGGCCTTAACTCCCATCCAGGTAACCTGCGCTTGTGGCTGAACATACCATTCATTACGCGTTCCCTGGCTGCCATTAAATTCCGCTAATTTGTGTTTGTATCCGGTTTCCAGTGAAGCGGTAAATCCTTTTGATTTATAGGATTCACTTTGTAAATCATCACCCTTCACTGTGTTATCAAACCAGCTGTACTGCGCCCAACTGTCGAGATACGCTCCATTATGCGACTCGTCATCAGCATACCAGGTGGCATACAGGCCTGTGCTATATCCGTTCACACTCGCTTTTGAACGATAACCGGTTCGCGAGGAAATGGTTTTGCTGTCGCTGTTGCCATATCCCGCCATGACCCCAACATGCCAGCGGTCGCTGCCGTTTTGGCTCCACTGCGCGATATCGCCTCCCAGTTGCAGAACATAGCGATTGCTTTGGGTTTTCAGCTGACCGCTGCCATCGCGCCATTTATTGTGGCCACCTTCATGGCGCATCCACATAGAGGTTTGTTTCTGCTCACCCGTCACCATGTCGGTATAGTACGTATTTCCCAGACGCTCATGCAGACGAGTCGTAAACATTGCATTAGCTGCTGCAAGGTTCGCGATGTAGCTGCCCGCTTCCGGCCGCAGATCATTATCCACATTCAGATCCGGACCCGGCGTCGGCTCTGGAGTCGGAGTCGGTGTCGGCTCTGGAGTCGGTGTCGGGTTCGGATTAGGCTCCGGATTAGGCATCGGCTCTGGTTCCGGCTGCGGTTCAGCGGAATCACCACCGCTGGTCAGATACCAGTTACCGCTGTTTGCCCCCTGGCCACGTGCGAGAGTGTAGTCATACGCGCCCGCAACAATACGCCCCGCCTGAACAAACTCCCCCTCAGACTTACCGTCTACATGGATAAGTTCGATACCGTTAAGTGTTTTCGCGCCTGTACCACCAGCGTTATTCACCGTAACGGAGGTCGTGCCGCTGGTATCGCCCTCGACAACCAATTTATCAGTCACTGAATCATCGCCATTCAGTGCCGTATTCATCACCAGTCGGCCGTTATCACCGTGGTAGTTCCCCTTCACAACCAACGCGTTGCCAGCTTGCTGTCCTGACACTCCGGTCATCAGCGTACCGTTGTTGGTCAGATTACCGCCCAGAGTGTAATTAACAGGGGCCGTCGCTCTTTTTTCACCTTTATTATTTAACACCAGGGTACCGTTGTTCTCAACGTTTGCTCCCCCCAATCCCTGTGCATGACTTACCAGGACATTAGCCGAGCCAGCAATATTCATATTGGCCGTCAGGTTGCTGTTATCGCCCGCGAGGTCCAGCGTGCCGTCCTGAATATTCAGCTCCCCGTTACCCGTTAACGAACCGGCTGAAGTCCCCCCGTTGGCAAGAGTCAGGCTCCCGCCGTTTAAGTTCAGCAGCGAATCGGCGCTGCCATTGAGCGTATCCACGGTCTGGCTGTGACCATTCATATCCAGTTCAGTCTCTGCCGCCAGACGCAGTTCACGGGTATTACCTAACACATTATCGTTATTCAATAAGAGCGTCCCGCTGCGCAGATCGGTAATACCGGTATAGTCGTTGTCTTTGTTAGAAAGCGATACGGTCTGACCTTTCTGGCTGCTGAATGCCAGGTCACCACTACCGGTAATCTTTGCGCTGAGATCGGCGGCATTCTCGCTTTTACCGTTAGCACTCAGCACCAGGGCATCGCTGTCGGTAGCCTGCAAATCAAGCTGCGTCAGGCCATAGCCGATATACAGGCCATCATTGTTTACCCCACTCGTCAGACGATAGTCGTAAGTGCCGACGGCCGCTGTTTGTCCATTCTGCTGAATATCACGTTGGGCGCTGCTGGAGAGGATTTGCCCATTTTTATCCTGCAATTGCAGATTACCTGCATCCCCCAGAACCTCCGCACCTTGCGCATCAACCAGCTTAATGGCGCTGTTACCATCATCAACTTCAGTGAGCGATAACGCAGAATCAATATCTCGAGATACTGAGCTTACAACGTTACTGTCAGAAACCTGAATCACACCCTCGCCGCGCAAATCCAGCGTTTTACTAACGTTGACCGTCCCTTCTGTCATCTGTGCACCCGCTGTCAGGGCACCAAAATCAACGGTTCCGCCGGAGAATCCCAGAGTGCTAATGGAATGAGCGCCCTTACCCACAGTTATCTGGCTTCCCTGACCCGCAGTGATCCCGCCTCTTTGCAGAAACTCAGCATTCTTTTCCAGGTTAAATGTCGTGTTCTGGAACGCCAGTGAACCCTGGAACCAGTCTGTATAAGCAAACTCATCGAAGGAGAATTCGTGATTCCCCATGTTTATTTCAACAATGCCTCTACCTTCAAGATCGTTATCAAATACCCAATCTTTGTTGGCATTAATTTGCAATTTGCCATCAACATCCAGCTCTGCACGGCCGATATTCTTGTCTTCAGAAATAACCGCGACAGCATCGGAAGCAACATCAATATATCCGTAGAATGAATTGTTATTGCCGGTCAACTCCACCGTCCCACCGTCCCACCGTCGATACTTATTGTACCGTTGCCAGAGATCTTATTGGCAAAGGTCATGCTATCGTCAGCCTTCAGGTGTAATTTCCCGCGGTTGTTGATTTCTGCTGTACCTATATTTTGAGTGATCCCTAAAGCGCCATTTTGCTCAATTTTGACTTTACCGCTAAAGGCAGAGTTATCACCGGTTAAGTAAGTCGTGCCATTGAGCGCATTGATATAGCCCAGGCCCTCGCTGCCACTAACAATATCCGCGGAAATAGTCGCGTTTTTATCCGTGTGGTTTAAGGTGATTTTCTTCTCGGATGTCGAAGCCCACACAAACTCAATTTTTTCAGCATCAATAATCCCTGCCGCTTTCGCATCACTCCCTTCCTGCGCACCTAACGCCAACTCCGAGTTGGTGCTTAAACTAATAGTAGGCGCAGAAATTTTACCACCTTCCGAGACTGCCAACGTTGTATCGGAGTTTTGATTATAATAGCCCAGGCTAATTTGCTTACTGGCATTAACTTCACCGCCGTTATTAACTGACAGATACTGATTACCACCGTAACTGCTGAAAACGCCCATAAAGAAGGTTTCAGAATTTACCTGGCTGCCTTCCCCACTGACATTTCCCTGCGTATAAGTCAGACGACTGGTACCCTTAACATGAATTTTGCCGCCATTGGAGACATTAAAATAGCCGCGATCATGCCTGGAGCCGGAGTTTGAGTCATAGAGATCATCAGCATACAATTCACTACCGGCATTTGAGACGTTCAGGAAACCCGTCCCTTTCAGCAGGACGTCAAGCTGACCATTGATATAGACTTTCCCTCCGGTGATATCCAACCCGCCACCAGAATTGAGTGTGAAACGTGGACGAGAAGTGTCTGTAACGTTGATAACCAGATTAGCATTATCAGTCACCGTAATACGGTAATCGATGTTCTGATCGGCTTTGCCGTAATCAACAGTCTGGTCCTGGTTCACGATGAAATCACCAGAGAACGCCAGAGATGAATATAAACTTATCGCGCTAATTAAAACAGCCCGGGACTTTTTTCCTTTTATTTTGCTTCCCAGTTCAGAGCAGACGCTCCAACAGTTACGGGACCTGTTCCACTTTAGCCGATATATTTTATTCATCACAATCTCCAGCAATACATCCAAATAAAACCAAGATTGCTTAAACAGCAACGCATAAAATGCCATCCCGGTTGCTGTTCATCGCATATATAAATTCAAAAAAATCGCATAACATTGATAACCACATACCTGGGTATGTAGTTCAGAGAGCAATAAAAAATTAACTTACTACCGGACACCTATTTCAAATTAACAATCTTAACTTTATCCTTACATTAGCACCCAGTATCGAACATACGCGCATTATATGTATCTAAGAACTCAAATCAACTCAAAATATAAACAAGAAGCAGGCGTTTCGTATTTAATATATAATCAGCAAAAGTAATAACTCTAATTGGGTATTTAAATATAAGAATTGTCTTATTAAAAAATATATATGCGCATAGGACTGAATCCATTCAGCTTTTATTCATATAAAATCGTTAATTAATAGAATATATGATTTACAAGTGACTAAGAGAAATTACAAGATATGAAATTACAACTATATATAATATATGCATAAAACTCTACAGAAGGTCAATGATTCTCGCACCATATGCAGACATGGCGCAGTTTTATGCAATAGCAATCATACGTTCTGGAACATCACGCTATTCCCTGGGTATCGATTGTCAGACCGATAAACAGCTCGACGAGTTTGTGCCTACCGCCTTTCCCCCGTGCGAACGTGCACGAGACGGCAGTGGCCGAAGGTGAAGCCCGCGTATACGAACCGGAAGGCCTGTGCGTGGTGGACACGTCAATGATGACTGGCGAGAAGCACGGCTGCGTATTTTGTGGCGAACAGAATGCCGCTACGAGCTAAAAATTCAGTCGCGACTTGATTTAACTGTAGGCCTTGCAAGGTTGAGAGTTACCGTTCTGATACGGGACTAAATCCTGCTATAAAAACCTGAGGTAACTCTCATGCTACTCCCTCTCAGCAATCCTCAATAATCAGGTATACCGCTTTAACCGGGCCATGAACCCCAACGACTTTAATAAGCTCAATATCCGCCGTTGAACTAGGGCCGCTAATGATGTTTATGCAGGACGGCATACGTTCACCGGACTGTGCTTTCTGATGCAATTTTTCTGCAAGTTGCGCCACACGTGGCAGGATGGTGCTTTTGCGCAGGATAAAAATTGAGGACTCAGGGAGCAGACTCAACGAGCGCCCACGCTCAGTGGCGGAAAAAAGCACCACGCCTCCCGACTCTGTTAAGCCATATTCAGCATACACAACGCCAACTTTAGCCTGCTCTGCCTGCGAGATATTCTCGGCACCTTTCAGCGGATCCCACACGGCGGCATTGCATTCCTGTTGTAAACGTTCACTGATCCCCAGTTCTTCCAGTCGCGAGTCACCGCTAATCACAACCGACTGATCTCCCAGCTCTTTACACAGGCGTAATGCAGCTTCTGCGGCCTGCGCCTCGCTGGTCAGTTCACAACGCGTCAACATGACATCACTGGCAAACTGGATAAACGCGTCACAGCGCTGTTGCTGACTAAGTTCAGTAAGACGCTCGTTAGCATAGTTGTTAAGCGGCACATCTTCCGTTTGCGGTTCGAGTCGCAGCGGACGCCCCAGTGCCTGAGCAACGTTTTGCAAGAATTCTCTTCGATTATCCATTCTTTTTCTCCTGCGCCTGATGTTTCTTAAACCAACTACGGAAACTCTCGCCGTCAGCTTCGGGAAGATCGCGTGCTTCCATCCAGTCGCTAATCGCGCCAAACTTGAGTGGTGTTTTGCCGCCATTGATAAACCAGCTTGCCGCATGGGCGCCAGCCATCATTCCGACTTTCCACAATCCCGGATGGCTATTGGCATAAGCGAACATTTTGATCGCCCGTTGCTCTGCTTTTGCGGTGATCCCTTTTTCAGCCATCACCCGACGGTGACGCAAAATCAGTTTGGACAGAGGAATACGCACTGGGCAAACGCTGTCACAGGCCGTGCATAAAGAGCAGGCGTAGGGCAGATCTTTAAAATCTTTATAGCCGCCAAGCAGTGGAGAAATCACCGCGCCGATTGGTCCTGGGTAAATAGAGCCGTATCCGTGACCGCCAATGTGGCGATATGCCGGACAAGTATTCATGCAGGCCCCGCAGCGAATACAGCGCAGCACATCCCGAAATTCAGAGGCCAGCACCTCAGAACGCCCGTTATCAACAATAACCAGATGAAACTCTTCAGGCCCGTCCACATGCCCCGCTTCGCGCGGCCCTGTCAGCCAGGTGTTGTATCCCGTCAAACGTGCGCCAACGGCACTGCGCGCCAGCATGGTGATCAATACATCAACCTCGGCAAACGTGGGGGCGATACGCTCCATCCCCATCACCGCAATGTGTGTTTTAGGTAGCGTGGTACACATTCGCGCATTACCTTCATTGGTCACCAGGCACACCGAACCGGTTTCTGCCACCGCGAAATTACAACCGGTTATACCGATTTCGGCACTGAGGAAATCTTCACGGATCTTTTGACGGATGAATAAGGTCATCGCTTCCGGCGTTTCCGGGCCATCATAGCCCAGACGTTCGTGTAGCACCCGGCGGATCTGGTGGCGATCTTTATGGATAGCCGGGACCACAACATGAGATGGCGGATCTTGATCCAACTGAAGAATGTATTCCCCCAGATCGGTTTCAATCACCTGAATGCCAGCATCCTGCAACACATGATTGACGCCAATCTCTTCGGTCACCATCGATTTAGATTTCACCACCTTCCGGGCATTTTTGCGTTGGGCGACCTGTAAAATGTAGCGGGTAGCGTCTTCTTTGGTTTTTGCAAAATAGACGTGACCGCCGTTTTGCGTCACTTTTTCGGAGAGCTGATACAGATAAGCATCAAGATTACTCAGAACATGATCACGTATCTGGCTGGCACGATCGCGCCACTCCTCCCAGTGACCTAATTCATCCACCATTTTTTGCCGATTTGCCCCAATACGCTGCTGCGCGTTTGCCACAGCTTTGCGCATGATCGGATCTTCAATTTGCTGACGGATGCGTGTCTTGAATTCTGTATTACTGGTTTTGATCGACATCTTTATACCCTCAGCGGCTCATCAGCACTTCAGCAATATGCATCACTTTGACTTTCTGCCCTTCCCGTTGTAATCGCCCACTGATATTCAGCAAGCAACTAATGTCTGCACCAATTAAATACTCAGGACGGACCTCCATCAGGTGTGAAACCTTTTCTTTCACCATCTCGCCGGATATTTCGGCCATTTTGACCGAGAACGTACCGCCAAACCCGCAGCAAGTATCCTGTTCGGCAAAGGGCAACAGCTCCAGTCCGCGTACATTTTTCAGCAGGGTAAGTGGTTCATCCTTCACACCCAGCTTACGAGCCAGACTACAGGATGGATGATATACCGCCCTCCCTTGCAAGCTGGCGCCTACATCGACCACCCCTAATGTATTAACAATAAAAGAAGTGAGATCCTGCATACGCGCAGCGACCTTTTCTGCACGTGATGCCCATTCTGGTTCGTCAGCCAGATATGTTGGGTAACTTTTGACGGCGTAAGTGCAGGAACCGGCGGGAGAAATAATGGGATCGTCGTTATCTTCAAGTGCAGCGATCAGATTTTTCATCCCTGGGATCGCTTCTTTGATATAACCACTATTGATCGCAGGCTGACCGCAGCATCCCTGTTTCTCCGGGAAATTTACGCGACAACCGAGTTTTTCCAGTAGCAGCACGGAGTCTCGTGCCATCCTTGATTTCAGTGCATCACCGATACAGGTAACAAAGAAATTGACATTCACAACCAATACTCCATTGCTTCATTTCTATTTATGCCTGAATGCCCCCCTTCCGGGGTATCAGACATCAATAAAAATGGAGGCTTTTTTATTGGGTAGCAGAATACAAATTCAAATTGATTTGTATGACAAATCAATAATCCATCATTGGATACCTGGATGCAATAGCTAATTTTATTTCTTTCGGCATCGCTCACATTTTTATTATGATCGCCACTAACAAAACGGAATCATGCATTCGATATAATAACGCCATGAATCTCATGGAACTTATCTTAAATACCCATTTAGAGATACTCATTTGGCATCTATTAAAATAGACCCCAAATGAGTATAAATAAAATTATTAACAATAATCACACAACCATTAATAACTGTAATTTTATCTTACTGAAGCGATTCAGTGTGTGCTTTTTATTTTCATAATGAGATCCGGAATTCAGAAAAACATATAAAAATACCTGCTATAAGTCATATTTTCAGAGTACGGTTCAGGTACTCTAATTAGTTATGTAATTTTACGCCAAGACAGCCACGAACAAACTCAGGATTAAAATGTTTTACGGATTCGCCAACATACCCCAGATCAAGTGAGCTTATTTGCTCCATCTCTTTCTCTGTCAGTGAAAAATCCCAGACTGCAAAGTTCTCTTCAATACGATGCTGATGGGTCGATTTTGGAATAACAACCACTCCCCGTTGAATATTCCAGCGTAGAATTACCTGAGAAATCGATTTTTGGTGGGCATTTGCAATAGCCTGAAGCAGGTTGTTTTCAAATGGCTTATGTCTTCCACCGCCTAATGGTGCCCATGCTTCAGGCTGCACGTTGTAGTACTTCATGGTTGCCAGCGCTTCTGGTTGGGCAAAATAGGGATGCAACTCAACCTGGTTGACCATTGGCTTAATTCTGACCGTTTCACAAAAGTTTGCCAGAACATGAGGATAGAAATTGGAAACCCCAATCGCTTTCAGTTTGCCCTCTTCATAGGCCTCTTCCAGTGCACGCCATGCACTGAAATAATCGCGCATTGCCTGGTGCAATAAATAGAGATCAAAGTATTCAAGTCCCGATTTTTTTAATGACGCTTCAATACCTGCTTTTGCCGTATCCTGATCAACCATGTCCTGCACCCACAATTTAGAAGTAATAAATAACTCCTCGCGGGTACACAAACCTTCCGAAATGGCTTCACGAATAGCGTCGCCGACGGCGTCTTCATTACCATATACCGCTGCAGTGTCGATGAGTCGATAACCGGTTCGGATAGCATTCAACACTGATTGTTTACACACTTCTTTATCGGTAACCTGAAAAACACCAAATCCCATCATCGGCATTTTCATATTGTTGCTTAATACGGAAAATTCCACTAGCAGTCCCTCCATCACGTATGAATCATTAGTCTACGTTAAAACATGGCCACAGATTAGTATGTGGATTTTGATATCACTTATGTAAAAATTTCATTAATAATAGGGGACTGTAATTTTTCTATTATGGGAAAAATGAAGCAGACACGATGAGATTGATAACAAGCACAACATTGCCTGATGCGCTATGATTATCATACCAACCAGAGAATCGTAATATATTGAATTTGCGCTATTTTGTAGGCCAACCAGGTTCCGGCATGCACAACAGGCATTGGCCAACAATTTGAGATACTGCCAGTCGCCTGGCCTCGGCCCCTTCTATTTTTGATACACTTATAGCCTTTGTCATACGAAAAATGTGCGAAATGGCGAAGGATAAATGGAGAATGTTATGATCAGGCAGAAGATTTTGCAGCAGCTCCTGGAGTGGATTGAGTGCAATCTCGGTAACCCTATCTCAATCGAAGATATCGCACAGAAATCTGGCTACAGTAGACGCAATATCCAGCTCCTGTTCAGAAACTTCATGCATGTGCCACTGGGAGAATACATTCGCAAACGAAGACTTTGCCGGGCGGCCATTCTTGTCCGACTCACAGCGAAATCTATGCTTGATATTGCACTATCTTTGCATTTTGATTCACAGCAGTCATTCAGTCGCGAATTCAAAAAATTATTCGGATGCTCTCCCCGAGAATACCGGCTCCGTGATTATTGGGATCTGGAAAATATCTTTCCTCCATTTTTAACACGTCAGTATCCAAAAACTGATTGCACATTAATCCATTTCCCAGAAACACGTATTTTTGGCAATGCATTTAAATATGATATTGAAGTATCGAATAAATCACCAGATGAAGAAGTTAAACTGCGACGTCATTATTTAGCCAGATATATGAGGAATTTTAAGACGGATATCTATTTCGTCTCAACGTTTAAACCATCAACAAAGTCGGTCGATTTACTCACAGTTGAAACCTTTGTCGGTACGGTATGTGAACATGCTGATACAGACATGCCGAAAGAGTGGTCAACGACCCAGGGACTTTATGCCTCTTTCCGCTATGAAGGAGACTGGGAATATTACCCTGACTGGGTACGGAACGTCTATCTGATAGAGTTACCTGCAAGGGGGTTAGCCAGAGTGAACGGCAGCGATATTGAGCGATTTTATTACAATGATAATTTCGTAGAACAAGATAGCAATGATGTTGTTTGCGAAATTTTCATCCCCGTTCGTCCGGTTTAGTTTGTAACTCCATCACATGAGATTTACCTACCCTGCCACCGTCTAATCGGTACCAGGGTAGGTATTCAGTAAATAATGGCGCTGCGCATGTCAACGCCATTATTATTTATTACATCGTCGCTTTTATTTCTCCTCAGCGTCTTCAGTCTCTGCAGCAACGGCGTTAATTGTCACCTTCACAGGCTTCATTTCGTACCCGCCATACGTCAGTGCGTTGTATGTGAACGTATAGGTACCCGGCTTGGTGGTACTAAATGTACGCGTGATTTTCCCCCCCGAGAAATGGTCAGCCTTCGACGGCAGGAATTTATAATCCGCCTCTGTCACCCCTTTCGGAGCCTCAATGTCGACCCACACATTCCCCCCAACAGGGTTATTTGCCGAGAACAGGGTAACCGTCATTGTTGCGGTCTTTACCCCATCCGCCACCAGAGAAGATGTATCAGTCGAGGCCTTGAGCTCCGCGTTTTTATCATCCGCGACGAATTTAGATTCGGCAGTTTTCGTCGATTCCTGACCGTCGGCCTGACTCACTTTCGCCGTGAGTGTATATTTCGCTGCGACAGTGGTCGTGGCGGTGAAAATAGCCTGCCCTTGCTCATTAGTTTTCGCCGTCCCATTGGGATCCAGAACTAAATTTGCCGGGCTGGCAGTCAGCGTCACGTCGCTATCTTTCAACAGGTTGTTATTGGCATCAGTCACCGTAACTTTATACGTCTGTTTGGCTTTGCCATCCGCCAGTGCGTAGTTGCCAATCACCTCAATACCGGAGACGGTTGCGGTCGCCTTATCGGCCACAAACGTTATAGTCTGCGCAGTCGAAGGCTGGTCATTTCCTGCTGACGCCGTGATCTCATACGTTCCGGCAGTCACGGAAACCACTTTCAGTACCGCTTTACCCTCCTCGTTGGCGTTCACCATGATATTACCGTCTGCAAGCGGTTTGACGCCCCGAGGCAGATTAAAGACGACCACAGCGCCAGGAAGAAGGTTGCCGTATTGATCCTTAACCGTTGCCGTCAGCGTAAAGGCATCTTTGTCGTTTGCCACTTTTGGCGATACGTCATCAACCTCCAGGCTCGCCTGACCGGTACTGAAATCCGCCTTGAATTTCACCGTAACCGTCTTCTGAACACCATTCACAGAGGCCGTGATGCTGTGTTCCCCGGCAACCGTTGACATCAGCTCAATGTCAGCTTTACCTGCCGTATTGGTTGTTACCGTATTCCCCGTCTTGCTGGTCACACCCGTCGGTAAATTCAGCGTAACTTCTTGCCCCTGCAACGGGTTACCATAGGTGTCCACAACGGTCAGGGTTACCTGGTTAGTCGACTGTCCATTAGCCAGCTGGTTATCAACCTTCACCGTCATATCACGTATCTCAGCCTTAGATGCGTCACCTGCAACGTTCAGCACCAGCGGTTTTGCTGCGGCATTTATGCCGTTCACTCGCGGCATCACAGACAACTGGCCCGCGGCAGATCCCAGAGTTAAGGTCGCCACATAGACCCCATTACCGTTCTCTGTCCAGTTTCCTGCTGAAGGACGCTCTGACCCCGTGCTGGCGGCACCACTAAACTGCGGTGCATCTGGCTTCAGCCCGGTGACAGGGTTCCCGAACGCATCCTTCGCGGTGAAGGTGAGTTCCGTTGTCGTTTTAACAGTCGGAGCCTCATTGCCAGCAACAAGCGTAGAGTTCGCTGATGACATATCCCCCGCAACGACAGTCAACTGCGCAGCATCGGTGACTGCTGGCTGGCCGTTGAAGAGCGGCATGACGAGAAGCTCACCAGTCTTTCCGCCTGTGGTCAGCGTAGCGACATAGGAACCATCGCCTTGCTCGGTCCAGTTGGATACCGTCGCCCCTTCAGACGCAGCACCCGTCAGGCTTGCCGACAGGGAAAGGCCACTGATAGCGTTGCCATGCGCATCTTTTGCAATAAGCGTCACGGTTGTGCTTTCACCAGCTTTTACGTGATCTTTTGCTACAGAGACTTTCGACTGGTTCGAAGATAACGCATCAGCCACCACGGTTACTTTCGCCGCCTTTGCTGCCGCGTCCTGCCCATTGAGCTTCGGCATAACCTCTAATTCCCCCGCCGTAGTGCCGAGAGTAATCTGCGCAGTCCAGGTCCCGTCGCCATTATCCGTCCAGCCTGATGCCGTAGCCCCCGCAGCGGCTGCGCCCGATAATGACGGTGCATCCGGATTGAGGCCAGTTACAGGGTTGCCATTGGCATCTTTTGCCGTCCAGATTGCCGTAAGCGTACCGCCAACCACCGGTTTATCCGGATTCAGGGCGATGGTCGAATGTGCTGCATCAAGCGGCCCGGCGACAAACTTCAGCGTTTGTTGTAATGAGCCCAACTGATACTGCTCGCTAAAGGCACGCACAACAACGTTTCCGGCACGGGTCGAAGAAACCGTAGCGCTGTAAACGCCTGGTTTTATCTCCGAAATGGCACCAATGGTGACACCATTGCTATCCTGCGGAACAAATCGCAAGCGGCTGGCCTCTCCCGTCACCGGGTTACCATCAGTATCCACCGCAGTAAGCGTCAGCGTGTGGGATTGCTGACCATCGGCAACCACGTCTCCTGAAAGTTCATTCACGCTCAGAGTAGACTTTGACACATCCATCATCGTGGCACGCAATTCTGCAGTGACGGTTTTGCTCATGCCATCAACGCTAACAGTAATCGTTGCCTCACCTGATTGCGTTCCGGTAGTAAAGACCGACTGGTACACCCCAGCTTCAGTTTCCGTGAACTCACTCAGCGTTGGCTGTGCCTGTGATTTAGTGGCCTTCAGGGTACGTGTCACAATATTTCCAGCCGGCTTGAACGTCAGCTTACTCTTGATCTGATCTTTCATGCCCGTGACTGGCTGCCCCTCGGCGTCGCGCAGAGAAAGCACCAGTGGCTTTTGCTCACTACCGTTAGCAAGCATTTGGATACGGCTCTGACCGTCAAGCGTTAACGCCGTACGATCGGCACTCATACCAGCTCCGGTAATGACCACCTCTGTCTGCACGCGTTTTGAGGCATTGCCTTTGTTATCGTAGGCAACCGCAGAAATCGCGTAATAATTGTCTTTGCCTGCCTGATAAGCCGGCAGCGTCACTTGCCACTGATTACCCTGCCCCGTAATTTTTCCGCCTGCGGCCAGCAAAGACGGTGCATCCCATTGTACATTTTTCAGACCGTGAGTTGCTTTGCTCACCACAAGGCCCAGGGAAACCGTCTGCCCGCCCTTACCTTCAATACGGTCAGGCAGAGCAATACGGATCACTTCAGATTTACGATACTCAAGAACGATATTGTTATTACGCTCAACCAGATCATAGCGGCTGCCTGCCAGTACCCGACGCTCGCGAATGCTATCCGTATCGAGTTGTTTCTCCAAAGGTTCGCCAATTCGGTAGTTAACTTCCAGGCCAAAGCGAGTGTCATTCTCACCGCTCTTGCCCTGCTTATGCCCGGCACTCAGTGTCAGCAGAGGCACTGGCGTATAGGTCACCTCGGCAGAAATAGCATGCGGGTCTTTCTGGCGCTTATCTTTACCAAACAGCCCGACTTCATCACCATAATACTGTTCATACATCAGGCTTGCGCCAAGCTGCGGCCAGGCAGGTAAATAGCCCTCTGCGCGGATATCCCAGCCATTCGCCGGGCGTTCCTGATAATCCTCAACATCCGGCGATTTTTTCCAGCCAGAAGCCCGAATATACCCATTGGCGCTCAGTTTCAGATAATCGCGCCAGTATTCCGCACCAACACCAATGCGGGTATGACTACGGGATAAATCATGGTCGATAAAGGTGTTCACCCCCGCCATCCAGTCATTTCCTGAAAAATGACGCCAGCCGAAACCAATATTTGACTGGGTACGATCGTCGGTACGATGTATTGCCCCCTGAGTGAACAACATATTTGTCGGCGTATCATAAATCGGATAAAGCATTTCAAGCGAAGAATCCTTCAGCGAGAAATCTTTATCGACATTCAGTTTGACGCGCGCAGTACCATATTTCCCGAGCCACTCCTGTATTTCCTGGTTAGCTTTCGCTGTGGCCATTCCGGTAATAAAGTTACGTGTTGCATCGCTATCTGGCTGACTGCTTAAAAATGTCCCGGCATTTGCGGCAAACGACGCGACATTTTTCTCCACATTATCATCAGCAGTCACCGTGGTATTTTCCATGCTCAACCGTGGCTGAACCGCATTCTGCGCACGTGCCGCCATTACTGGCGTAAAGGTGACAGCGAGTGGAAAAAGGACCTGAACAGAGATATTTGCCCACGCCACGCAGCGGGCCAGAAATGAATAACGAAATCGTGGTCGTTTATGACCTGTTTTATAACGTGACATTGAGATAATTTCCTGATGAACGAATTAACGAACATAGGCAGACGCAAATAATAGCGTCTGCCTGTCAGAAAAACCGGTAATTTCCCGGTTTCCTTTTCCGCAGAAAAGGAAATACCTTTATGTAAGAAAGTGCACCGCCACCTAATATATCCAGCGCCTGTAGCCACTCATCAGGTGGTTTGGCGCGGGATTATATTTTTATTTACAGGGGAGAATTTAGCTTTTTGTGCAAGTCATAAAATAGATATCTACGTTCTATTTCTTACTCTGCGGACAGTGAATAATTCATTATTCAGAGTGCATAATAATGACCTGTTTTTAAATTATTACGATTGGAATTACGTCGAAGTAGGTATATACACAGGAATAAACCAATATATTTTTTATGGGTATTCATTTTCCTTCATCGGGCTGTAAATTCCGGGGGATGTCGAGCTTGTACTGCTCATCTAAACACACAGACAGATTTATGAATTTTGTTCATAACCCCTGACAAATCCTGCCGTCTAATCGCGTGACTGCCTTTACGTTATGCTTCTCATGAACGATAACGGAAGGATAACACCATGCAAAAAGTAAAACTGAATAACGGTATTGAAATGCCCTTACTGGGATTTGGTGTATTTCAGATGACCGATGCCGCGGAATGCGAAAGAGCGGTCATTGATGCGATTAACACCGGTTATCGACTGATTGACACCGCCGCCTCCTATCAAAATGAAACCCAGGTCGGGAATGCGCTTAAACAAAGCGGCATTGCGCGTAACGAACTCTTTGTCACCACTAAACTCTGGTTGCAGGATACCAGTTATGAAGGGGCCAAAGCTCAGTTCGAACGCTCTTTGAATCGACTGCAACTTGACTACGTTGATCTGTATTTGATTCACCAGCCTTACGGTGATGTCCACGGCGCCTGGCGTGCCATGGAAGAGCTGCAACAGGCAGGTAAAATTCGCGCTATTGGTGTCAGCAATTTCCATCCTGACCGACTGGCTGACCTTATCGCCTTTAATAAAGTGGTTCCTGCGGTAAACCAGATTGAAGTTAACCCCTTCAACCAGCAGCTACAGGCCGTTCCGTGGATGCAAAGTCGTGGCATTCAGCCAGAAGCCTGGGCACCGTTTGCGGAAGGTAAAAATGGTCTGTTCCAGCATCCTGTTCTCACGGCAATTGGTGAGAAGTATGGCAAAAGCGTGGGCCAGGTTGTTCTGCGCTGGATCTACCAACGAGGCATTGTTTCGCTGGCAAAATCAGTACGCAAAGAACGCATGGAAGAGAACATCAACATTCTCGATTTTGAACTCGCTCCTGAAGATATGCTGCAAATTACCGCCCTTGATACCGCAACCAGCGCCTTCTTCTCCCACCGCGATCCCGCCATGGTGGAATGGCTGACTGGCCGCAAACTTACTGTTTAAGCCGCGCTAAAAGAGGTATTCAATCAATGCAAAAACGTTATCTGGGTAAATCCGGACTCGAAGTTTCCGCTCTTGGGCTCGGTTGCATGGGCTTAAGTCACGGCTACGGCCCGGCGACAGATACCCGTCAGGCTATCGAACTTATTCGTGCTGCGGTTGAACGTGGCGTCACCTTCTTCGATACCGCCGAAGTGTATGGTCCGTATCTGAATGAAGAAGTGGTCGGTGAAGCCTTAAAACCGTTTCGTGACCGAGTGGTGATTGCCACTAAATTTGGTTTTACCTTCGGTGATGATAATAAGCAGCAGATTTTAAACAGCCGCCCGGAACATATCCGTGAAGCCGTTGAAGGCTCATTGCGCCGCCTTAAGACAGATGTTATTGACCTGCTGTATCAACACCGTGTCGATCCCGATGTCCCGATTGAAGATGTTGCAGGAACGGTGAAAGACCTTATCGCAGAAGGTAAAGTCAAACATTTCGGGCTGTCCGAAGCGGGTGCGCAAACCATTCGCCGTGCGCACGCTGTACAACCTGTCACCGCCCTGCAAAGCGAATATTCCATGTGGTGGCGTGAACCTGAACAGGAAATTCTGCCGTTGCTGGAGGAGCTGGGTATTGGTTTTGTACCCTTCAGCCCATTAGGCAAAGGTTTCCTGACGGGGTCGATTAAACCAGGAACGACGTTTGGCAAGGATGATTACCGCAGTACCGTGCCACGTTTCACCGAACAGGCGATTGAAGCCAATGAAAAACTGGTTACCTTGCTGGGTGAGCTGGCTGCAGAGAAAGGCGTAACCTCTGCACAAATCGCTCTGGCATGGCTGTTAGCACAAAAGCCATGGATTGTTCCCATCCCTGGCACCACTAAACTGCACCGACTGGAAGAAAACCTGGCCGCTGCCAACATCATTCTTTCGCAGAAAGATACGCAGCAAATAACCCAGGCGCTGGAAACGATTAAAATCGTCGGTGAACGTTACTCGCCTGAGCACCAGGCTCGCGTAGGCCGCTGATGTCCAAACGGGTCCACAGCGAAATGTGGCCCCGTTACTCTGAATAGCGAAGTGCATCGATTAACAGCGCAAAAGCTGGCGGATGCTGCCTGCGGCTAGGGTAGTAAAGATAGTATCCGGGAAAAGTTGGACACCACTCCTGCAACACCTGAATAAGTTTGCCTGACTTTACATACTCCTGAACCATGTCTTCAGGGACACAAGCGATCCCAAACCCTGATAACGCGGCATCAATTCTTACTGGCAATGGGCTACACGTCAGTTGCCCCTCAACCTTGACGCGAAGTGGTTTCCCTTCTCGCTCGAACTCCCAGTGGTAAAGCCCACCGGCGGTTGGCAAACGCATATTGATGCAGCGATGATTTTGTAGCTCGTGAGGCGTTTCAGGTAAGGAGTTAGCGGCAAAATACTCCGGCGCCCCCACCACGGCCATCCGCATATCTGGTCCAATCCTGACCGCAACCATATCTTTATCAACATTTTCACCCAGCCGTATCCCGGCATCAAAACGGCCTTCAACAATATCGACAAAACCGTTATCCACCACCAGTTCAACATTGATTTCGGGATACTCCCTGAGGAACGGTTTTAGCTTTGGCCAGACCAGGCTTTGTGCGGCATGTTCCCCGGCGGATAAACGAATATTACCGGAGGGCGTACCGTTCAGTTGCACAAGCGATTCCAGCTCCTGCTCAAGCTCGTCTATACGCGGCTCAAGACAGGCAATGATTCTCTCCCCCGCTTCTGTGGGAGCTACACTGCGGGTAGTCCGTGTCAGGAGGCGGATATTGAGCCTTTCCTCCAGAGCCTTCATTGCATGACTGAGAGCAGACTGAGAAACACCGAGTTTGCCCGCTGCTTTGGTAAAACTTCGCTCCCTTGCCACCACAAGAAAAATTTGCAGTTCGTTGAAGTTTTCTTTGAGCATTGGCGATTTCCTTATGGAAGCATTCCCTTCAAAGCGCACTCATGAAGGGGGTTCATAGATACAATTATTTTAGCCACATTACTGACAATCATGATAATTGATAATCTGGCTGTATCGAAAATAAAGATTAATTATCATGAGGTTTACCATGAAAATACTCGTTGCAGGCGCGACAGGAAACATCGGTATTCATGTAGTAAATACCGCTATTGCAATGGGTCATCAGCCCGCGGCTCTGGTCAGTACCCTGAACAACGACGCCGCTAAAAATAAAACATTCGAACTGGTCGCAGAACGAGGAGAAGCGCAGCAGGATCTGCCCCCCTCTGTTTGCAAACCTGCAGAGTGATAATCCTCAAAAAACGATGGGGTTTTCGATATAGACAATATGCCTCTGCGTGAAGAACCTGAATGTATTATTAACGACCTGAATCTGCACACCAGGGTTAACTAATTTTAAAATATGACAATTTTATCATATAGCGGTCAGTATTATGACAGCTTTAATCTGTACAATTATCAGGGAAGAGACGCGCTCTCCTTATATTAATTCATTTTCAAACATATAACTTAGATTAGGTATTAGTTATGAAAACACGACTTGTTACTACATTAGTCATGGGCTTTATTTCGGTGAATGTTGCATTTGCAGCGCAAGAAATTAATCATACAGATGGCAAAGAAAAGATTGGTGTAATCTCAGCCAGCAATGCCTTGACGCTTGATGAGTTATCGAATGCGCTTTCTCGTAAGGCTGATGAGCAAGGAGCAACGTCGTTCAAAATCCTGGCTACCACGGGGAATAACAAACTGCACGGAGTTGCTGAAATCTATAAGTAAATAGTAAATGATGTGCCATGGACTGTTTATCATGAGCATCGGTTCCATGGCTTGTCCTTACGACGAAAATGCAGTCTCAGCAGATTGTTAACACGGTACATTTCTAAGTGTGAATAGCACAATTATGCGGGGATCATACAAGGAGAGCAGCGTAATCCTCAGGGCCAATCTCAGCGTAGGCTATGGATCACTTGTGTGCGATTAGTAATAATTGATGTAATACATCTTTCCAAATTTGTGATACAGTTCAAAAAATTGGTTGACCAAACTCGTTATCTATATAAGAGGCGCTTATGAGGTGCGCTCTTTTTTAAAGCGAGGAAATACCAATGAAAGAGAATAAGATACAAGAAATCAGTAATAAGCTGATTAATATCGTTGTTTTGGTTGCAGTTGTAGAATATGCTTATTTATTCCTCCATTACTATTAATTACATCTAAAAACAATTCCCTTAGGTGATATTTAAAATATGTATCCGCTACCTACTTTGTAATAGTTATGCCAGTGGGGAGGGATATTCGTACGGTTTCGAAGGGAAGTTTAAAGAAACCGTATTTGTGCCGCACGAAAAGAGATTGCGCATTGAGTCAGCATTTTAGTTACCCAATGCGCATGTTGGTTCACCAAATTGTTACTTTGTCTGCGTGATAAATAATCAGCCGGTAAAGCAAGGTTCACCCACATTCTCAAATGCGTTAATACCGATCATCTGGTAGTGTAGTGGCACACTGAATTTGGCCACCTGAACAGAGGTGATATGCTCACCTCGCTCCTAATCACCTTACCGAACACGTACGGCAAATAGACTCGATCCTGAACCCATCGGTCCCAAATTTGTCCCAGTCAAAAAATAAGGAAGGTACTAATGATGTGTAACTTATTGATTTAAATGGTGCCGATAATAGGAGTCGAACCTACGACCTTCGCATTACGAATGCGCTGCTCTACCAACTGAGCTATATCGGCCCTGAAAAGGACATGTTCACGAACGTGAATCACGGTGGACAAGGTTAAAACTAACCGGGCGATGCGTCAATGGCCTTGTGAATCAAATGGCTACTTTTGCATCACCCGTTTTTATTTACGCACGTATGGTGTAATCACCAATGCCGATCCACTTGTAGGTGGTCAGCGCTTCCAGCCCCATTGGGCCGCGCGCGTGGAGTTTTTGTGTGCTTACCGCGACTTCCGCGCCAAGACCAAACTGGCCACCGTCGGTAAAACGCGTAGAGGCGTTCACGTAAACAGCAGACGAATCCACTTCGTTGACAAAACGCTGGGCGTTGCGCATATCGCGGGTCAGGATCGCATCGGAGTGTTGCGTACCATGCTCGCGAATATGGGCAATGGCGTCGTCCAGATCGCTGACGATTTTAACGTTCAAATCTAATGACAGAAATTCATCGTCATACTCTTCGGCTTTAACAGCAACCACCTTCGCGGGTCCTGCCTGCAACTGCGCCAGTGCGGCAGCATCTGCGTGTAATGTCACGCCGCTTTCAGCCATTTGCTTGCTTAACGCGGGCAGGAAGCTATCAGCGATGTTTTTATTCACCAGCAACGTTTCTACCGTATTACACGTGCTCGGGCGCTGAGTTTTCGCGTTGACGATCACTTTCAATGCTTCAGCGATCTCGGCACTTTCATCAACGTAAATATGGCAAACGCCAATACCTCCCGTGATCACCGGAATTGTCGACTGTTCGCGGCATAGCTTATGCAGACCAGCGCCACCGCGCGGGATTAGCATGTCGATGTATTTATCCATACGCAGCATTTCACTTACCAACGCACGGTCAGGATTATCAATTGCCTGTACTGCGCCTGCCGGTAAACCGCAGGATTTCAGGGCGTCCTGAATCACCGCCACCGTTGCAGCGTTAGTGCGACAGGTTTCTTTGCCGCCGCGCAGGATCACCGCATTACCCGTTTTCAGGCACAGTGAAGCAACATCGACCGTCACGTTCGGGCGCGCTTCATAAATTACGCCAATCACACCCAGCGGTACGCGACGACGCTCCAGACGTAAGCCACTGTCCAGCACCCCGCCGTCAATCACCTGCCCCACCGGATCGGCGAGATTACACACCTGGCGCACATCATCGGCAATGCCTTTCAGCCGCGCGGGCGTCAACGCCAGACGATCAAGCATCGCTTCACTAAGACCATTGGCACGTGCGTCAGCAACATCCTGGGCATTAGCATTGAGGATGCTTTCGCTTTGTGCTTCCAGTTCATCGGCAATCTTTTCCAGCACGCGATTTTTTTCGCGGCTGGAGAGTTGCGCTAATTTATACGAGGCTTGCTTCGCGGCAATGCCCATTTGTTCCAGCATCGGCCTGCTCCTTAACGGGTAATCATGTCATCACGGTGAACGGCAACCGGGCCGTATTCATATCCCAGTATTGCATCAATTTCTTGCGAGTGATGCCCGGCAATACGGCGCAACGCATCGCTATTATAGCGACTGACGCCGTGGGCAATATCGCGACCTTCGAGGTTACAAATGCGGATCACTTCACCACGCGAGAAGTTGCCGGTTACGCTCTTAATGCCTTTCGGCAACAGAGAGCTGCCGCGTTCAAGAATGGCGGCAGTTGCCCCTTCATCAACGGTGATTTCACCGGCTGGCGGTGCACCAAAAATCCAGCGTTTGCGGTTTTCTAAAGGTGTTGCCTGAGCATGGAACAGTGTACCTACGGAAATACCTTCCACCACGTCGCCAATCACACCCGGCTTGCTGCCCGCGGCAATAATGGTGTCGATACCCGCGCGGCAAGCTACGTCAGCGGCCTGCAATTTAGTCCCCATGCCACCGGTTCCCAGGCCTGAAACGCTGTCACCAGCAATCGCGCGCAGTGCGTCATCAATGCCGTAAACATCTTTAATCAGCTCTGCCTGTGGGTTGCTGCGTGGGTCAGCGGTATACAAACCTTTTTGATCGGTCAGCAGCAGTAGCTTATCAGCACCAGCCAGAATCGCCGCCAGTGCCGAAAGGTTGTCGTTGTCACCAACTTTAATTTCAGCCGTAGCGACAGCATCGTTCTCATTAATTACCGGAACGATATTGTTATCGAGCAGCGCACGCAGCGTATCGCGGGCGTTCAGGAAACGTTCACGATCTTCCATATCGGCACGGGTCAGCAGCATCTGCCCGACATGAATGCCGTAAATTGAAAACAGCTGTTCCCACAGTTGAATCAGTCGACTCTGCCCTACCGCCGCCAGCAGTTGTTTTGAGGCGATAGTCGCTGGCAGTTCCGGGTAACCCAGGTGCTCACGCCCGGCAGCAATCGCGCCCGACGTCACAATTACAATCCGATGCCCGGCGGCATGCAACTGCGCGCACTGGCGAACAAGTTCAACGATATGGGCACGGTTCAGGCGGCGCGATCCGCCTGTTAGCACACTGGTGCCGAGTTTTACCACCAGCGTCTGGCTGTCACTCATGATTCTCTGCCATTCAATTTTAGGAAAAATGATATCAAACGAACGTTTTAGCAGGACTGTCGCCCGTTGCCAACCATCTGCGAGCAAAGCATAGCGTTTTGTTGCGCGGGATCAGCAAGCGTAGCGGCAGTTGTTTACGCTTTTATTACAGATTTAATAAATTAGCACATTTTAAGAATATTATTAAGCTGTAATATATCTTTAACAATCTCAGGTTAAAAACTTTCCTGTTTTCGACGGAACTCTTCCGAAGAATATTCGCGCGTTAATTAAAATCAGGAATGAAAA
The DNA here is from genome assembly GCF_001660175.1 of Escherichia sp. B1147. NCBI lineage: Bacteria > Pseudomonadati > Pseudomonadota > Gammaproteobacteria > Enterobacterales > Enterobacteriaceae > Escherichia > Escherichia sp. B1147. Next base: position 67,382 of record NZ_LFHY01000025.1, on the reverse strand, counting down.
TGAAAAAGAGCACTCTGGCATTAGTGGTGATGGGCATTGTGGCATCTGCATCCGTACAGGCCGCAGAAGTATATAACAAAGACGGTAATAAACTGGATGTTTATGGCAAAGTTAAAGCCATGCATTATATGAGTGATAATGACAGTAAAGATGGCGACCAGAGTTATATCCGCTTTGGTTTTAAAGGCGAAACACAAATTAACGATCAACTAACTGGTTACGGTCGTTGGGAAGCAGAGTTTGCTGGTAATAAAGCAGAGAGTGATGCCGCACAGCAAAAAACGCGTCTTGCTTTTGCCGGATTGAAATATAAGGATTTAGGATCTTTCGATTATGGTCGTAACCTGGGCGCGTTATATGACGTGGAAGCCTGGACCGATATGTTCCCGGAATTCGGTGGCGACTCCTCCGCGCAGACCGATAACTTTATGACCAAACGCGCCAGCGGTCTGGCTACTTACCGTAACACAGACTTTTTCGGCGTTATCGATGGTCTGAATTTAACTCTGCAATATCAAGGGAAAAACGAAAACCGCGATGTGAAAAAGCAGAATGGCGATGGCTTCGGCACCTCGTTAACCTATGACTTTGGCGGCAGCGATTTCGCTATCAGTGGTGCCTATACCAACTCTGATCGCACCAACGAACAGAACCTGCAAAGCCGAGGCACGGGCAAGCGTGCAGAAGCGTGGGCTACAGGCCTGAAATACGATGCTAATAATATTTATCTTGCCACCTTCTATTCTGAAACACGCAAAATGACGCCAATATCTGGCGGCTTTGCCAATAAGACACAGAACGTTGAAGCGGTCGCACAATACCAGTTTGACTTTGGTCTGCGTCCGTCGTTGGGTTATGTCTTATCGAAAGGAAAAGATATTGAAGGGATCGGTGATGAAGATCTGGTCAATTATATCGATGTCGGTGCCACGTATTATTTCAACAAAAATATGTCGGCATTTGTCGATTATAAAATTAACCAACTGGATAGCGATAATAAGCTGAATATCAATAATGATGATATTGTCGCGGTTGGCATGACCTATCAGTTTTAATGAAATGTGCCGGATGCGATGCATCCGGCACATTTCATTCACGCCGTTAACTTCACCGGCTCGTCACGAAAATCATCCGCCGGTTCCAGTTTCAGATTCAACGTCACCAACAGTTCACGCAGCTTCTCGTGAAACTCACGCAGGGTGTGTTCCAGTCGCTCAACCACTTCAGTGTCTTTTACCGGAACACTCTTCCAGTCGCCTGCTTTATCAAACAGACCAAACTGGTAACTGTAAGTAAAACGGGATTCCTGCGCTTCCAGTTCCATCCACCAGCCCCAAAACTCACGCACTTCCGGCGCGGGTTTCACGTTGACGCATACAGCCAGACAATCGAAAAAGAATCGATTATCTTCGCACTTACCTTCACGAATATACGGGCCTAGTGCGGTAAATTTTTTGATCAATCTGCTTTTCGGGTGTCCACTCGGTAACGTCATTGCGATCTCCTGTTGTGATGCAACTGTTTTACCAAATTGACAAAATTTAGCAAATTTTTAACACAACCGTTTTTCGATCCAGTTGGTAATTTCCTGAAGCGCCTTGTCAAAACTCCGATACACGGGGTTAAACGGAATCTCTAACAATTTACCATCAGCAGATGACGACGTGATTAAGCGTGAATCCTCTTCCGGGCTGAACGGATCGTTCTTCCAGTACCCTGATAACATTGGCGTTGGGCAACGACGTCCCAGCAATCCTTGCACTTTTAATGAGTAGCGATTCAGCTCAACACGCAACGCTTCATCAGAAGCATCATGCATTCCCAGTCGGCTCGCCAGAACGTCAAGATACATTTCCGGCACTTGTTGCTGGCACTTAAAATCACTCAGCAGGGTGTGAACCACCGGGCCAAGACAGGCCACCGCTTTCAAACGTGATGCCTCGAGATAAGCCAGGCGTACGGCAACGTTGGCACCGAAACGAAAACCAAAAGTGGCAACGCGAGTGTGATCTACCCATGGAACGTTGGGCAGCGCCTTTAAGACATGTTGGTGCAGCAGGCTGGAATCCTGGGTGAGTTTCCACTTCGAGGAAAAACCGACCGAGGGCATATCAATAGTCAGCATCGCAATGCCACGGGGCGCAAAATAACGTTCATAAAGAGTGTAATAGTCCGTCTGCATCGCATCCAGGCCACCACACATTAATACGGTCGGGAACGGGCCATCACCTTTTGGCATATGCAAAAAGCCAGTGATGGGCGAGCCACCTGGTACGGTGAACTCCATCTGACGCATGGTACCCGGCAGACGTTGCGCCGCTTCTTCATAAGCTCGGTTTGCTAATGCCTGCGCTTGCTCTGCCAGGTCATCCCCTTTCAGATGGGGATAGGCAGCGATGTTATATAACGTGGCAGCATGTAGCCAGTAACGCCCGCTGACCTGCGGATCTTCTTGCGCACATGCTTTCTGTTGCCATTCCATCGCCTGAGTGGCCCATTCATAAATCCAGTTGCCGCCGCGGTAGCCAATTACCGTATCGTATAAATCATTATCGGTACGTTCGGCATCGCTCATCACAATACGCGCCTGGACATCGAGGATTTCACGCGGATCAACGCCGCGCCAGATCCACATCAGGCGGTTAATCATGCGATACCAGTGAGGAATAGTTTTGCCATCGAGGGCCGACTGCACAGGGGGTTGTGCGCCGTGATTAAAGCGGCGGACAAGCGTCGAGGTTTCAGGGTGTTTAAAGCGGGGTTTAAACAGGGTTTCACTCAGGTTAGCCTGTGTCATTGATGCAACCTCCAGGAATGCTTACTGGACGCTATTGTACCCTGCCTGAAGTTAAAAAGAACAACGCCTGGCATTGCCAGGCGTTGAAAAAATCAGCGACCAGAGATAGGCGGAACGAACACAACGCCCATATCCCACGGCTGCTCAATCCAGGTATTCTGTGGGATATCAACCACATAATCATCAACTAAAGGACGACCAGCCGGTTTCGCGAAGATAGTCACAAAGTGTGCTTTAGGATACATTTCACGAATCGCAACCGCAGTACCACCGGTATCTACCAAGTCATCAATGACGATAAAGCCTTCACCATCGCCTTCCGCGCGCTTCAGTACTTTCAGTTCGCGCTGGTTATCGTGATCGTAGCTGGAAATACAAACGGTATCGACATGACGAATACCCAGCTCACGCGCCAGCAATGCTCCCGGTACCAGACCGCCACGGCTAACGGCAATAATGCCTTTCCACTGTTCAGAAGGCATCAGGCGGCTTGCCAGTTTACGTGCATGGATCTGCAACATGTCCCAGGTGACGATGTATTTTTCGCTCATGTGAAGTGTCCCAGCCTGTTTATCTACGGCTTAAAAAGTGTTCGAGGGGAAAATAGGTTGCGCGAGATTATAGAGATCTGGCGCACTAAAAACCAGTATTTCACATAAGTCCGCGTCTTTTTACGCACTGCTACTACCTGTCGCTGGATAAAGTGGTATTCTCAAACATATCTCGCAAGCCTGACTTGTGCTGACAACATTTTCTGCTAACCCTGTGACCTGCAATACTGTTTTGCGGGTGATCGACAAGGAGACTTAACGTGTCTGAACTGTCTCAATTATCTCCACAGCCGCTGTGGGATATTTTTGCAAAAATCTGTTCTATTCCTCACCCGTCCTATCATGAAGAACAACTCGCTGAATACATCGTTGGTTGGGCAAAAGAGAAAGGTTTCCACGTCGAACGCGATCAGGTAGGTAATATCCTGATTCGTAAACCTGCTACCGCAGGTATGGAAAACCGTAAACCGGTTGTCTTGCAGGCTCACCTCGATATGGTGCCACAGAAAAACAACGACACCGTGCACGACTTCACCAAAGATCCTATCCAGCCTTATATTGATGGCGAATGGGTTAAAGCGCGCGGTACCACTCTGGGCGCAGATAACGGCATTGGTATGGCGTCTGCACTGGCCGTTCTGGCTGATGACAACGTGGTTCACGGCCCGCTGGAAGTGCTGCTGACCATGACCGAAGAAGCCGGTATGGACGGTGCGTTCGGCTTACAGAGCAACTGGTTGCAGGCTGACATTCTGATTAACACCGACTCCGAAGAAGAAGGTGAAATCTACATGGGTTGTGCGGGGGGCATCGACTTCACCTCCAACCTGCATTTAGATCGTGAAGCGGTTCCGGCTGGCTTTGAAACCTTCAAGTTAACCTTAAAAGGTCTGAAAGGCGGTCACTCCGGCGGTGAAATTCACGTAGGTCTGGGTAACGCGAACAAACTGCTGGTGCGCTTCCTGGCGGGCCATGCAGAAGAGCTGGATCTGCGCCTTATCGATTTCAACGGCGGCACACTGCGTAACGCCATCCCGCGTGAAGCCTTTGCGACCATCGCAGTCGCAGCTGACAAAGTCGACGCACTGAAATCTCTGGTGAATACCTATCAGGAGATCCTGAAAAACGAACTGGCAGAAAAAGAGAAGAATCTGGCATTGCTGCTGGATTCTGTAGCGAACGACAAAGCTGCCCTGATTGCGAAATCTCGCGATACCTTTATTCGTCTGCTGAACGCCACCCCGAACGGCGTTATCCGTAATTCCGACGTGGCAAAAGGCGTGGTTGAAACCTCACTGAACGTGGGTGTGGTGACCATGACCGACAACAACGTAGAAATTCACTGCCTGATCCGTTCTCTGATCGACAGCGGTAAAGACTACGTGGTCAGTATGCTGGATTCGCTGGGTAAACTGGCTGGCGCGAAAACCGAAGCGAAAGGCGCATATCCTGGCTGGCAGCCAGATGCTAACTCTCCGGTGATGCATCTGGTACGTGAAACCTATCAACGTCTGTTCAACAAGACGCCGAACATCCAGATTATCCACGCTGGCCTGGAATGTGGTCTGTTCAAAAAACCGTATCCGGAAATGGACATGGTTTCTATCGGGCCAACCATTACCGGTCCACACTCTCCGGATGAGCAAGTTCATATCGAAAGCGTTGGTCATTACTGGCGGCTTCTGACTGAACTGCTGAAAGAAATTCCGGCGAAGTAATAACGATGAAGTCCACGCCTGCGGGCGTGGACTTCTGTTTGAAGTCAATGGCTATCTATATCGAAATAACAAAACATTATGAAACCCAGGAAAAGGTCGCATATTTATATAGTTGCGACCATTTTTCATGGGGGGAATTTCTGATCACCAAAGAAAATTTTGCGCTGGAATCCGTGAAAGAACTTAAGGGTGAAAAGCAGAATTTTTATATGTTCAGAGCCTGGGGAAAAGTCAGAAGAACATACTTAACCACGGGAGAATTTCCCCAGGAAACATGTTACGCCGCTTAAAGTCAGAATAATTTTTTCATGCTTTTACCATTTTGGCATTACGCCTGCACCACACGGCAATGGCGGCAGCCACTAATGCCAGTTCCAGTAAAAACGACCAGTGTAATAAAAAATTGAGCCACCACGGATGATGTATCGCCGTAATATGAAAGAGTGCAAATGGTTGGTTAACGAAAGGCATCAGCCACCAGATATCACCGACCAGCGTATCGAGTAATAAATGCACGATACTATTCAGGCAAAACACCACGCCCAACCACGCCGGCAGTTTATTCTTCGCTATTCCTGCCCAGACTAATGTCGCCGCCAGCAGAGCAAACCATAATAATGGCCAATGAGACGGGTAAAGATGATGATGTCGTTGCCCATTATCCACCAGATAGCACCAGAAGAGATCGAAATCGGGTGCAACGGCCCCGACTAAGCCAATAATCATCGCCCAGCGCGCATGACGAGCAATCAGCGGCAAGCGTTTAACTAAAGTACAAGTTATTAAATATCCAGCAGGAAGATGACCAATAAACATGACGATTCCTTTCGTTTTTGTCCGCCGCTTTCACGAAGAAAACGGCGGGAGACGTTCCTCAATTACCCTTCGATAAATGCCATCCCTGTAAATGTCCGTCGCGGGTTACCACGTTCAATTTGGTGATGGAACATTCGCCGCTGCAATTTCAGCGCCGCGCTATTTTCCTGTTGCTGTTGTTCCAGCTTCCAGGCAATCAGCAATCGCGCCAGCCGTTTGTTAGCATGCTGGCTGCGCTCGGACTGTACTTTCACGCTAATCCCGGTGGCCAGATGCGTGGCGCGCACCGCCGAGTCGGTTTTATTGACATGTTGACCGCCTGGCCCCGACGAACGCAGCGTCTCATACCGGATCGCATCTGATTGTTCCTGCTCATCAGCAGTAAAACGTCCAATACCAAGAAACCAGTTTTTGCGCCCATGATGAGGTCGATACGGACTCGGACAAATCCATTGAATAGTGCCACACCAGCTTTCGCTTAATGCCCATGCGTTGTCGCCATCCAGAGAAACCAGTGCCGAACGCAATGTGTCTGAATAGCGCCCCGTTTCTGTCTCCAGCACCGTTGTCGCAACACGCTGTTTGGATGCTTCTTTAATCAGCCTGTCCAGCGCCTTTTTCACTGCGAGACAGCATTCTTCCGGCCCCTGGGCAGAGGAGAGTTGCAACAAGATCATCCTTTTTTCCCTCCACTGTTTTTGAGCGTCAGTACCGGGCGCAGCCGCGCGACAGGAATAATTAAACCGGCCTGCACCAGACATTGCACCACGCTTTCAGCCGATTTATAGGCTTGTGGAGCCTCTTCAAAGATGAGCTGTTTATCGCGGCAAATTACCCTGCTGCCAAGTTCAGTTCGCGAGAGTTGCGTCGCCGTGTATTTCGCCGCCAGACGCCCTTTACACTCAGTGCGCCCCCATTTGCGCCCAGCCCCATGCGCCAGCGAGTGCAATGTTTCTTCGCTACTGACAGGCTGTACAAGCCATGAGTAATCACCGCGTGACCCCGGGATAACCACCAGACTACTGTCATCTGGCGTAGCCCCTTTACGGTGTAACCAGCCTGGTTGATCGCCAATTTGACTCGCGGTAATAAAGTTATGCACCACATCCAGAACCGGACTTCCGCTGGCTTTCACCTGCTGCATTATGCGCAGAGCGATCATCTGGCGATTCATGCGAGCAAACGCCAGCGCATCGTCATGCTCCGCGATATAACATAGTGCGTCGTCACTGCCTTCCGGCAAACCATGATGCGAAAATGAGGCAATATGTTTTTGTAAAACAGACTGCCCGAAACCACGCGAGCCGCTATGAACCAGCAGTTGCAGATGCTGCGCATCCAGGCCTGCCAGTGCAAACAGTTCAGCGTCGATGATTTGATCTATCTGTTGCAGTTCTGCGAAGTGGTTACCGCCACCGATGGAGCCAAGCGCGCTGCGCCACGGGTGCTGTGCAAATGCTGATGGCAGGTTTTCCTCCAGCCAGCTTTCTTCAGCAACGTCATCCAGCGCAGATAATCGCTTTTCGAACTTATCGGCGTTGTATTTGCGGGTAAGGATATCTGTTTGCCATAGCGCCATGCCGCAGCCGATATCATTGCCGACCAGCGCCGGGTAAAAACGACCAATGGAAAAGAACGCTGCTCCAATCGGGTAGCCGCGTCCGGGGTGTAAATCAGGCATCCCTACTACGCGTTGCATGTTGGGTAAATTTGCCGTGGTATGTAATTGTTGGATCGCTGAACTTTCGATCCACAGGTCATCGGATGCGATAGTAAATACCGCATCGGATAAGGGACGAATATATTTGCCCATGTACCATTCCATTTATAAATATAAAAAATCAGGAAATGGCAGACGAATCCAGGGCAAGAAAAAAAGAATTAATCCTGGAAAGGTCTGCAAAGAGTCATTGATAAAGGATTTGTCATGATTTACCTCCTTGCAGTTTGTGGAATAAGAAAACGCGCACATACTAAGCTTACGTTATTTTCATTGCAAGCTGGATTTAATGTTGCTGTTTATAACGCATATAAAAATTAATAAACCACTCTCCCCGGCATTCAACGCGCTGCTGCTTAACTACCTGAAAATCATAACGTTCAAAAAAGGGTTTTGCGGTTATGCTGGCATCAACCGTAAGTTCGGATTCAGACTTAATAAAAGGTTTTAACAAGGCGCTGGCAACTCCGCGGTGAGTGTATTCAGGGTCAACAAATAACATATCGATATAATGCTCAATACAGGTAATAAATCCAACCGGTTGTGCATTAATCATAGCCACCCGCACTTGTGATTTCGCGAGTTTCTCTTTCCAGCGAGATTCATCAATCTGTGCCCAGGCGGCAATTTGTTGCGGTGAATAATGCTGACTGGCAGTCATCGTAACCGCTCTAAGGAAAATAGCGCATAGTTGCTGAAAATCGCCAGGCTGATAGTCTCTTATTTGTATGTTATTCATAATATAAATTCAAAAACGCATGCGAAACGCTTCTGCCATTTTCCCAATTTTATGCATTTGGTTGTTATCTCGAGCCAGTTTATGAGGTTCAGGTTTCAGAATGGCAATGAGCAACCATGCTTGCTCATCAAACGCACCCTGACAATATACCAAATGCGCTTCGTCATTCGTTCTGCTGAATTGGCGCAACTGTGGCGGAAATGGATTATTCTCATTTGCCATATGAATATGAGCATTTCGCTCAAATTTGATTAATGGCCAGGTAAACGAGTCGTCGTAGAGTGCATCGCGACCAAATATATCTGGCAAAACACCGTCACGCTTATAGGAAATAAAATCCGCCGTTAACGCATCAAGTTCCTCTGCTGTAAGTTGCAGGCGAATAAGTTTTGTTTTGAATACCCGCATCCTTATTCCTTAAAGTCATTGAAATCATCATCCGTCATATCATTAAGATATTGTTCAGCGCGGCGTGTAATTTCCTCTAATCTTGCAGCACTCGGACGGAAGCGCGCCTTTATGGGCTTTTTCTCCTCTTGTTCAGCAAGCATGTCCATTAATGCTTCAAATGCGCTGGCACTTAAGAGATATCCTGCGGGGCGATTATTAGAAAGAACCGCAACTGGTTGATCAATAAAGTATTTAGCTGGATTTTTACGTAACTCAGTGATATTGACCGATTTTTCAGCGAGAATTCGATGCATACAATTATCCCCTCATAACAATGAACACCAGAATATACATAATAGTATACATCATAATCCCAGCACCAGCTGTCTTTCCATTTGCGGATCCAGCAACGTCACATGCAGCCCCACCAGTCGCACACCGCGCCCGCCGCGACGTTCATCCCAGGTTTTACGCGCGGTGGCGATGAGATCAGCTTTAGTCAGCCGTGGCCAGACATGCTCCTGGGTGGTTTGCTGAAAATCGTCGAACTTTAATTTCACTCCCTGGCGGGCGATCAGTAAATCAGGTTTCACCTTTGCCAGACGGCGTTCCAGCTCCGGATACAGCCGCTCGATAATCGCTTCACATTCAGGCCAGTGATGAATATCTTCCGCCATCGTGCGTTCCACGCCGATGGATTTTCGTAACCGTTCGCTGTTAACGTCGCGCTCGTCAATGCCCTGGCTACGCTCCCATAAAATGCGGCCAAATTTGCCAAAGCGTTTAAGCAACGTCACCAGATCACACTTTTGCACATCACCGCAGGTCCGCAGCCCCATCGCTTCCAGTTTTGCCGCCGAGACTTTGCCGACGCCGGGAATCTTTGCCAGCGGCAAGGTTTGCAGAAATGCCGGAACTTCCGCCGGAGTAATCACAAACTGGCCGTTGGGTTTATTCATGTCGGAGGCGATTTTAGCGAGAAACTTTACCGGCGCCACGCCCGCAGATGCCGTCAGGTGCAACTCGTTGAAAATCGTCTGGCGGATTTCCTGGGCGATGAGAGTCGCAGAACCGTGGCAATGCACGCTGTCGGTAACGTCAAGATAGGCTTCATCCAGCGACAGTGGTTCAATACGCGAGGTGTAGCGCGAGAAAATTTCGCGGATATGATTCGAGGCTTCTTTGTAGGCGTCAAAGCGCCCAGGAAGCAAGGTGAGATGCGGGCATAATTTGAGCGCCATCCCAGTTGGCATTGCGCTACGTACGCCAAATTTACGCGCGGGATAATTCGCGGTGCTGATCACCCCCCGACGTTCGCGACTGCCGCCAATAGCAATAGGGATATCGCGCAGGGCGGGATTGTCGCGCATCTCCACCGCTGCGAAAAAGCAGTCCATATCCACATGAATGATTTTACGCATTGCTCACCTCTCAATACTGGTAAAGTATACAGTGATTTTAAGGTTTGAGAAATGCGTAAAGATTCACCGTTTAACGCGTTCGCTGCGAAAGCACCTGCTGCTTATCCAGCTTTTGCACCAGCGGCTGCACCACTTTATCCCCATGCTGACCAAAATATTGATACAACGTATCGGACGCGCTTTTGGTCAACACCATAATCTCAATGCGTCGGTTACCCGCACTTTGCGGATTTTTCGCATCCAGCAACATCTGGTCCGCCATCGCGCTTACCTGCATCACTTTATCTTCCGGCATTCCCGCTTCTTCCAGCACGCGACGGGCCGAAAGCGCGCGATCGCCCGAAAGGTTCCAGTTGTTGTAGATATTGTTTTTGTAGGCCATCGCATCGGTATGCCCGGTGATGATGATCTTATTGCCGAGCGAATCAAAAACCGGCGCTAACTCCACCAGCAGCGTTTTAAAGAACGGCATAATCTTCGCGCTGCCGCGCTCAAACATATTGCGGTTCTGGTCGTCTTTAATCAGCACGCGTAATCCCTGCGGGACAATCTCCATCTCCAGATTCGCTTCCATATGCGCATCGCGGGCGATGGTGTTGATACTGGTTGCCAGCTCACCCAACTCGGTGGCAGATTTCTTCTTCAAAAGCGCCGTTTTCTCGTTGACGTCGCGCACTTTTTTCTCTGTCTCTTCCGGCACCGCCACGGTAGCAAGTTTCGGCGGATGAGACGGGCTGATTTTATTTAACGGCGACAGCCCGCCACCATTGAAAATCGACTGCCCATGCAGCGCCGCCATAATGCTTTCGCGCTCGCTTTTGCTGACGCTGTTCACAATCCACAGCGTCATAAACAGCGCCATCATCGCCAGGGTAAAGTCGGCGAACGCCACCTTCCACGCTCCGCCGTGATGCCCGGCATGATTCTTTTTGATCTGCCGCCGGACGATGGTGGTTTTTGCCCCACGCTCGCGGCGGTTGCCCGTCTTTCTCATGCTTATTCTTGCTCCAGCATCGCGTTCACCCACGCGTCGAGATTGGCGAAGGTCGGTTTGGACGCCAGATGCAGCAGCTTACGCCCGGCATCCACCGCCAGCAGGGTCGGTTTGCCGCCCGCCTGGGCCACCAGCACGGTACGCACGCACTCCAGCAGCGAGTGCTCGGCGCGCGCCTGCTGTTCCATGGCGTTGGCGAGCGGATCCATCAGGCAGTAGCAAATAAACACGCCTAAAAACGTACCCACCAGCGCCGCCGCCACTTTCAGGCCAATCAGGGCGATAGAACCGTCAATCGACTGCATGGTGATAATGATGCCCAGCACCGCCGCACAAATGCCAAATCCCGGCATCGCTTCAGCGGTACGTTGCAGCGAGCGCGACGGCGTGAGCAACGACTCTTCAGCGGTGTCCAGTTCCTGATCGAGAATACCTTCCAGTTCATGGGCGTCGATTTTGCCCATCGCCATCAGGCGAAAGTTATCGGCAATAAAGGTCACCAGCCGTTTCTGGGTTAACACCAGCGGGTATTTCTGGAAAACGGTGCTCTCTTCCGGCTGTTCAATATGTTGATCCAACATGCGCAGACCACCGTTTTGCACCATTTCGAGCAACTCATACAGGCACATTAATAGCTGGCGCTGAAACTCCGGCCCGAGCTGTTTTTTACTGATCACACCTTTAATTTGATGGGCAATCTCTTTCAGCACATGTTTCGGGTTACCAATAATCATTGCCCCGAAACCGGCACCTAAAATAATAACTATCTCTGCAGGCTGCCAGATAGCAATTAATTGCCCGCCAGCTTCAAAATACCCGCCAAATACGCAGCCGAGCACCACCAGTAAACCTAATATTTTTTGCATGATTTTTTCACTTTAATTCGGATAGACAAAATCACGAATTTTCTGCGCGATCTGTTTATTCAGTTGACAAATTCGGGCCTCGGTCAGCCCTAATACCAGCGCAATCTCTTTAAGATTCATCTCATGCTGGTAATACATCGAAAGGATCAGTTGTTCTTTTTCGCTTAATTGTGAAAGCGCCTGTTGCAACATTTGCTGGATGACAAACTGATCTTCCAGCTCCCTGCCAACAAGCGGAATACCAGGCCCTTCGCCGTTCAGCAGTTCGTCCAGGCTGGCGAGCGTTTCCGCCCCTTCCAGTTGCTGATATTCGAGATAATCTTCATGCGAGATCCCTTCCACGGCCAGTTCTGACCACTCCGGCTCGTGTCCCAGTTTTTTACGCGTTTCGCGAATCAGGTCTTTCATCTGATGATATTTCTGCCGCAGCTGGCGCGGGCGCCAGTCGAGAGCGCGCAATTCATCCAGGATCGCCCCGCGAATACGGTGCACGGCATAGCCCGCAAAACCTTCATCCGGCAGCCCGTAACGGCGAATGGCGTTAAGCAGCCCCATTAACGCCGTTTGTTCCATATCCTGACGGTCAATAATGCAGTTGCACTGCGGCGCAAGTTGCCGCACCACTTTACGCACCAGTGGTAAATAGGCCTGCAAGTAGTGGCTCTCCTGCTGCGGGGTTAATACCGGCGCGGCAGCAAATTCTTCTGACTCGAATACGTCCTGTAGCATGTTTATATCCGCCTGGTGATTACTGGAAGACCACTTTTTTCACCAGCAAATCCTTATACGGTGCGCTCATTTTTCGTCGCTGAAGATCTTTCTTTAGCGCATCAGAAATCAGTTTGCGGATGGCAGATATTTTCATGCTACGCAAATCTTCAAATTTCATTTCCGTCAGGCATTCCACCGCAATACTTTGATACAGCGGCTCCTGATGTTTTATTTTTTCCGCCTCTTTATCACTGGCGACCACCATCACTAATTCTGCCGACAAATAATGGTCAGCGCCGTTCTTGTCATGAAGCGTGACGATGGTTTCTGGCAACGTCACAAACACACTTTTGCTTTCATCCATCGTTTCCACCGATTCCGCCTGCGCGACATGAGTCGGTTTTCCTTTTCCAGCATAATGATGCCAGACTCCCCATCCTGCTCCGGCACCGACCACTAACGCCAGAACGGCGCTGACCACGCCTGCCACCACGATTTTCTTCATCTTGCCTTTACACTTTGATCAAAACGGATTCGTTCTGTTGAAATTGAGGCGCATCATCAAGAAGTAAGGCAGCACTCACCTCTTCCTGCTGATGGCCCGACTGTTGCTGCTGCTGCGACTGCCCTTCGGAGGAGACCTGCACGTTCACCTCCATAAAATTTTGCGCCGTCAGATGTTGCCGGAGATCGTCGCTAAACTGCTGTAACGCGCGGCAGACTTCGCTTTGATTCGCACCGATATGCACCGTCAGTTTGCCGTTATCCAGCTGCACGGCGATCTCGAGCTTGCCCAGCGACGGCGGATCGAGACGTATCGTGGAGATCTGCTGCTGCTTGTTGAGCTGGAAGTGGATCTGATCTTTCAACAGCGTCGTCAGTTTTTCGCCCAGCTCATCCATCGAGGGTGTGGCAGGTTTGGCGACGATCTCGTGAGGATCGCTGACCAACTCAGGAGTTTTAACCTGCAACACGGAACGCGCAATAACCGGTTCGCTTGTTACTACTTTTTCCGTTTTACGCTCGACCTGCGGGCGCGCAGTCACGCGGGTTGGCTCAGGCTTCGCGCGTTCTGGTTTCGCGGGCGCACGCGGTTGCACTGGCGCAATGGCGTGTAAATCTTCACTGGCGTAAGTCGCCAGTCTGGCCTGCTGATCCGGTTTGACTTGTGGCAACTGGCTCACCAGTGCCTGCAGCTGCGGCGGCAAAGGCGCGAGTTCCTGCTGCTGCGCCGGACGTTGCGTTGCGTTTTGCACCACGGCTTTCGTCAACTGCTGGATAACAGGCGATGTCGCCACGTTTCGCGGCTGCGACGTGTCCTGATGCGGCGCGGCAGGTTGCGGCAGTAACAGCGCCATTAACGCCTGCATCGCCGCCGGATCGCTATCCTGCGGGCGCGTCGCCTGTTGCTGGGGAGTTTTAGCGCTATGAACGCGCTCCGCCATTTTTGGCAGCGTAAACGCAGGGGCGTTTTCACCACTCACCGGCGGCAAAATGTCCGCTTTCAATGAAGCGGTTTCAACAAGCGTTCCGAGCGTGGCAAGCAATGCCGGATTCATGACTTCTCCGCAAGTAAATTAACAATTGAGTAGGCGAGCACACCTTCCTGATGCCGCTGATGTTGTTCCATACGCGCCTTTAACACATCTGCACGCTGCTCGCGCCGTTTAATCAGGGTATTAAACGCGCCGTACAGCTGCGCCTTCACCGTATCCAACTGCGCCGCGTCGGTTTCAGCTGCCGCGTAATCGTGAAACTGACGCATCAACTGCTGATGCAGCGCCGGAAGTCGTCGCCAGCGCTGTTTATCGAGAGCTTCGTTCATCGCATCTATCAGTGCGAAAAGCGGTTTATGTTGTTGATTCATGGCGTTAACCCAGCTTGCCCGAAAGCCCTTCCCAGCCTTCGCGCAGGTTGCTTAAAATCAGCATCACTTCATCGATTTTCTCCGCCGACAGCTCGCCGCTGGCCTCATACAAGCGATACACGCAGTGGTCATAGAGGCGCGAAAGGTTCACCACCAGCTCGCCGCCGGTTTCAAACTCCAGCGAACTGGTGAGCGCATTGAGAATGTCGATGCATTTGTTGATGCTCTGGGCTTTCTTCTCGAAACGCCGCCCTTCAATGTGGCTTTTGGCGCGTTCCAGTTCGTCGAGAAGCCCGGCGAACAGTACCAGCACCAGTTCAAGCGGAGAGGCCGCCGCGGTACGCGCCGCGAGATCGACCTCTTTGTATTGCGAATAGCCGTCCTGTACTTCGTACATCGTTAAGGTGATCCCTTGTAAATTACGCGAATGCCGCCATGCTGGCTTTCATGGTGTACACCTCAACCAGCGTGTTGGTGTACTCCTCGAGATAACGGTCGTAGTTGGCGTTATAGGTGTCAGTAAGCTGATCACCTTCGTCCTGAATTTTGCTCATCTGATCGTCGATGTTCTGCTGGCGCAGGGTGATGATGCCGTTGCTGGAGTCCGTGTAGGTGTTAATCAGGTCATCCATCTGCGCCACCATGCTGTTGTCGCCAACGAAAATAGAGCTCAGACCGTCAGGATTTTTCGCCATTTCATCGCTGAACTGGTCGGAGTCAATCTGTAAGTGGCCGTGAGAATCGAGCGTAATGCCATAGTCAACAATCGACACGCCGTTGTAGCTGGCATGGGCGATGTCATCGAGCTGGTTCGCCAGTGAACTTAGCCCTGCGTCGCCCGCAAAAACCCCGGCGCTACTGCTGTCGCTACCATTGGTGGTCAGAGAATCCACCGTATCAATCAGCGTGTTATAAGCATCAACGAAGGTCTGCACCTTTTCCTGGCTGGCGCTGGAATCTTCGCTGATGTTAAAGGTGGTGAGATCGCTGTCAGAATCGCTAACTTCGCTAAAGGTCATGGTGACGCCGGGGATCACATCATCAAACGTATTGCTGCTGTTGGTGATGGCTGGCCCCGTGGCGCTGCCGAGATGAATAATCGCGTCCTGGGCGGATGAAACATCCGTGGGAACGGGCGCGCTGGCGCTGTCATTCGTGGCATCATGCCCCGTTACGCTGAACGAAAATGCACTTTGCGCGCCGGTACTGTCCGACGTCAGCATAATGGTGGTGGTGCCGTCGGTTTTTACCAGTGCCGCCGAAACGCCCGGATTGTCGTCGGAGTTGTTAATCGCATTCACCAGCTCGCTGGCGTCGATAAAACCGTCGCCATCGCCGTTCTGATCTGCCGACGCCAGGTCGATATCCATGGTGCTGTCACCCATGGTCATTTCAAACGTCCCCGTCGCAGAAAAGGTGTCATCGCCCATGCTAAACGTGGTCTGCTGCCCCTGCGCCAGTTGCTCAACGAAAAATGAGTAGCTCCCCGCCTGCGCCTGTGAGTTAGCGGAAACGGTCGCTGAGTCATTATTGCTGGTGGCGGCAAAAATCACCGGGCCGTCGGTATCGCTGTTCAGCGCATCGACGGCGCTCTGGAAATCACTCAACGCCGAGCTAAGGGTTTCCAGGCCGCTGCTCTCGGCATCCAGCTCGCTCTGCTTCTCCTGCAAATTTGCTGCCTGAGTGGCGACATCCGCATAAGCAATTTCTTGCGCAATGGTTCTTGGGTTAATCATTGATGACTCCGGGTAACGATGTATGGTTATTGGCAAAAGGCGTGCCAATAATTTTTATGTGAATAATCAATTAATTGAAAAACAGGCGGAAATGGCGTTTCCGGTCTGGCGGAAGAGTGCCTGCCGCAGAAAGGACAACACCGCCCACAGGCGGTGTTGAGACTGACAAACGCAACATTGCCTGATGCGCTGCGCTTATCAGGCCTACAAGGTTTCTGCAATATATTGAATTTGCAATATTTTGTAGGCCGGATAAGGCGTTTATGCCGCATCCGGCAATCCCGCACTACTGCAGCAGGCTGGATACCATGCTGGACATGCTGTTGGACTGTTTCAGCATGGTGATGCCGGTTTGCATCAGCACCTGCTGTTTGGTCATGTTGGACGCTTCCGTCGCGTAGTCGGTATCCATAATGTTGCCGATAGCGACTTCAGTGTTGTCCTGCATGCTGGTCAGGTTGTTGGCGGTGTCGTTCAGACGGTTGATAGACGCACCCAGCTTGGACTGGATCTGAGAAACGTCATCCATCGCGGTAGAAATGCTGGTGATCATCTGGTTAGCCGAGCCAGACGCGGTCAGTTCAGTACCGCCAGAAACGCCTGCGGTGCCAGTGGTGTCAGCCTGATCTGCACTAAAGGAGTTGCTAATAGCAGAAAGATCGGTCACCAGCGTGTTCAGTTGGCTTGAAATATTCACGGTCATGGTGTCGGAAGATTCCGCGCCCACCTGGAAAGTCACTGCGCTCTGGAACAGACCGTCAGTACCGGTGTTGCTGGTACTGGAAACACCGAACAGGTTGGTGCCGCCGTAGGTGGTGTTTTGCAGCATGTCAGACATCTGCTGGCCCAGTTCGTCGTATTCATCCTGCATCGCCTGCAGGTCGTCGTCGCTGTAGGTGCCGTTCGCTGCCTGAGTTGACAGGTCTTTCATACGGCCCAGCACATCAGACATTTCATCGAACATGCTGTCGGCGGTTTGCAGCATCGCGGTGGCGTCGTTGATGTTACTCAGCGCCACGCCCATACCGCTGGACTGTGCTGTCAGGCGGTTAGCAATCTGTTTGCCTGCGGCATCATCGGCAGAAGAGTTAATCCGGTTACCTGTCGCCAGGCGTTCCATAGATGTAGACAGAGAAGAGCTGCTTTTGCTGATTGCATTTACTGCGGCCATTGAGGCGTTATTGGTGTTAATAGATAACATGATACTGCTCCTTGGGATTAATCGTTTTCGTTTCGATACCCTGTAAAAACGACACCTAAGGAGCAAACTTAAAATCGCCGTTAAAAAATTTTCGCTGCACTTTATCTGATGCCACTTTTAGCTAAAAAAAGCCGAATTTAAATTCAGATAAAAAGATTATTAGCAATATCTGCCACATGGCCAGGTGTCAAAATATGTCTTTTTCAATTGCTTGATATAGTTAAGATTACTATCAATTATCTCGTTTTCTTATCAATGGACTGATGCCAAAATTTACATTGCGTTGCAAATAGTACACATTTGGCTATTGTACCTGTCCTGTCATTTCGTTACATTTCCATGCCATATAGCGATTAAGATTAATCCTATTACCATAAAATATTAATTATCACGCAGAAAAATCATCTTCTCAGGGACGTATAAGACTGTGCTTTATACAAAGCACTATCAGGAAACATTTATCCCTTGCTAAGGTAAACTCGACTATGAGTATTATTATCAACAACTGGCGGATGGACCCGTCGCTTAATGCCTTAATACATTGCGAAACGGGTGAAACACGTCGCCTCGGCGAATACCATTTTATTTTGCTGGAAACATTAGCAAAAAATGCCGATGCTGTTTTATCGCGATCTTATTTATGTGCCGAAGTATGGAAGAACCGCATTGTCGGCGGTAACAGCCTGCCGACTGCGATCCATGCGTTGCGCGTCGCCATCGATGATGATGGCAAACAACAGAACGTTATCAAAACCATCCCGAAGAAAGGTTACCTGTGCAATAAAGAATATGTATCTTTACCGGAGTCATCGTCTGCAGAAGAGTTGATTATTACCGACCAGGCACAGGAAACAGTGCCACAAGAGATATCTTCTACAACACCGCCTGTGGCTGGTAGAAAAAAACATAAAGGACTGATGGGGTTAGCGTTGATCGCGGCTGTTATATTTATTGGCTCGACCATGGGTTATTCACACTTGAAAAGTACACCTGACGCCCCGCAACTGGTAAAAGAATCCGTTAATAGTCCAAGAATAAAAATATTTCATCTAAGTTCTGCTGGAGAAAATAATTCCGCACCGTTACTTTCGCAAGCTCTCGCTCCAGGAAAAGACAAATTAGATAATTTATTGTCAGCGCATAATATGACAATGACAACCTATTATAAATATGTTCGTAATCGACTGGAGAGTGATATTGTTTTGCGCAACCAGTGTAACGGCAGCTGGCAATTAACCTTTAATATGGAAGACTGGCAGAATAACGATATTAATAGCGCGATTTATCAGAATTTAGAGAAATTGTTAAATACTGTGCAAAAATGCTGATGAGTGCCAATATATGCCGGATGCGACGCTGACGCGTCTTATCCGGCCTACAGATAATTACCCCAATAAACTCCTCACAGTCTGGCTGGAAATTCGCGCCTGACCGTTCACCGCCTGTAATAACACCTGATAATTATGATTGGCGCTATTGAGCACACCGCCGAGGTTTTCCGACGCCTGCACCGCGTTTTCCGTTTGCGGGAAGCGGGACATGCCGTCGATCAACTGCCGTGCTTTTTCCTGCTGCACCGCCATTTGCGCACGTTGCTGACTAATTCTTTCTAAAGTCTGAGAAATCCCCGCCCCACCCTGTTGCAAACTTTGTACTAAACGGTCGACCTGCGACGGTTCGGCAAATGTTTGTAGCGGTGTAAACGCCAACTTATCGCCATCGGTGCGCACGCTTAAGGTACGTTCGATGTTGGGCCACTGTTTTTCGGTGGAGGAGAAACTTATACCGTCCGCTTGCTGATGTATCTGCACCCCTACGCGGCGCAGGGCGTTATTCAGCCGTGTCTGGTACTGTCCGGGACTGTCATCCTCAGACAACATGACCGCCGAAAGCTGGGTCTGCCGTCCGTCAGAGACGCTGAACATCCGCGTTCCAGGCGTGGGATTGTGTACGAGATTCACCAGATCCGGCGAGTGAAAGGTCACCCGCGCTTCCCCCTGCAACACTGGCTGCAGCTGGCGGTCCACCGCACCGCCGGAAAGCGCGGTGCGTTTGTCCAGCATCTGCATCAGCGCTGAACTCTGCGCCTGCCCGCCCTTACGCTGGCTATGACGATAATCGAGCAACTGCTGCTCCAGTTGCCCGAGATAGCTCACCGCCTGCTGCAAGGTGGTGAGCTGATCGTTAAGCTGCACACTGTAACGCTGCGGGCGAGTGGCAATCAGCGGCGAGGCCGGATATTCACTCGCCGTCGCCGGGAGTTTTTGCCGCACCGCCTGAGTGGGCGCAACGGTTGACGACGATACCGCAGCACTATGCGCGCCGCCGGTAGCGAGTGACGAAGAAGTAAGTCCGACCTGCATACTGTTCCTGAAAGAGTTAGAGAACGCTGAACAAATTCAACTCACTCACTTTCGAGTAAGTCTTGAGGGTAGCTTCCATTGCCACTTCCAGTCCGGTAAAGGTGATTGACGCCGGGCCGTAATCGAGATCCTGCAATGAACCAATCAACTCATCATTAGAGGTAGAGATATCGGTCTGCGCATCGCTCAGCATCGACATGGTGTTTTGCGTCTCACCGAGCGATGCAATCGAGGCGTTGAGGTCGTCCGAGGCGGTATCCACCACATCAACGGCGTTCTGAATATCGCTCTGCACTTGTGGATCTGCCGGGTCAACATCCGGGTTTTGCAACTCCTGCGACAGGGAATTCAGGGTGTTGAGCACGTCTAAATTGCTGCCGAAAAAATCGCTCGCCGCCACGTTGGTATCCACTTCCACGCCGTTCGACACGGTGGTCTGGCGGTGATCGCTGTTGCCCTGATAACTGTAGCTGTCGGTAACGCCATCACCGTCATCGTCCACCGCCACAATCGGCGGCTGATCGTTGATGGTGCCGCCAAACACGTAATGACCGTCTTCATCCTGATAATTGAGCGCCGCGACCATCGATTCGGTCAGCGACTCAATATCCTGCCCGAGGCTTGCGAGCGAATCGGCAGTATTGGTGCCGTTCGCCGCTTCCAGCAGGTCGTCGCGCACCGCCAGCAGGCTGTTGTTGACGCCATCGAGAATCGACTCCTGCTGGCTTAAGCCCGCCGACGCGGAGTCGATATTGCTCTGATACTGCTCAATCGCCGACTGCTGGCGGTTCAACTGGGTGATGCGCGTGGCGGCGATCGGGTCATCCGACGGCTGCAAAATCTGCTTGCCGGTTGCCATCTGCTCGACCACGTGCGCCAGATCGCCGGAGAGATTATTAAAACTTTGCGTCATCGAGACGTAGGTTTGTTGGGTGGTTACTCGCATTCTCGCGCTCCCGCTTAGCTGCACATTTCCAGCACCGAATCGAAAATCTCGGCGCCGGCGGAAATGACTTTCAGATTGGCTTCATAAATTTGTTGATAGGTGATCAGGTTCACCGCTTCTTCGTCCATGCTGACACCGCTGACGCTACTCTGCTGATTTTGCGCTTCTGAATAGACATTGGACGCAGCATCGACTTCCGTCTGATTTTGCTGACTGTAAATGCCGATATTGCTGATGATTGACGAGCACGCCTGCCCGACCGTCACGCTGCCAAGATTGTCGATTTCCAGCGGTTCGGTGGAGATGTTGATCAGTGCCTGCAGGTTGTCGCTGTTACCGCTTTCGTCTGGCGAACTGGAGAACGCCAGCTCATCGGCAGTGATATCCGGGTTGACGGTCAGCGGGCCATCGGCGTTGCTGGCGTCATAAATAAACAGCGGCTCGCCGGGATTACCGTTGAGATCGTAACCCTGCGCCAGCTGGTTATTGACCGCATCGGCAAACTGCGACGCCATGCTGTTGATGGTGTCGGTCAGCGGCGTCAGCACGTCGTTTTGATAGTCGAACAATGCGCCTAATGAACCGCCTGTATCGGTGGTCATGGTCGAGGTAGTTCCGGCAAAGGTCAGCGACATGGACGGCGTGCCATCGGCGTTGGTTTCCAGCGCGATGGTCGAACTCTGCTGCCCGCTCACCAGCGGCTGGCCGTTTTGCAGGGTAACGTTGTAGTTGCCCTGGTCGTCGATACTGACCTGCACATCCATCATTCCGCTCAGTTCTTCCACCATCTGATCGCGCGCGTCATACAGAGCGGAGGCGTTATCGCCGTTGGCTTCGGCCTGGGCGATTTGCTGGTTATAGCTGGCGATGCCGCTGGTTAGCGTGTTGATTTGCGACACCATCGCCTGCTGCTGGCTGATGATTTCCGTACTTTGCGAGTCGATGTAATCCAGCGTGTTGTCGATACGCAACGACAGCGCCCCGGCTTCGCTGATCACCTGCTGGCGCAGGGCAGAATCATCGGGGCTGGTGGTGGCTTCGTTAAGGGCGGCGAAGAAGTTATCGAAACCGCCGCTCAGGCTGCTGTTGTCGTCGCTCAGTACTGCTTCCAGTTGGCTAAGATACCCCTGCTGGGTGCTGTAATAGCCGTAATCGCTGGCGGCATACCACACCTGATTCACCTGATACTGGTTGGAGACGCGGCGAATGCTGTCCACCTGTACGCCGTTACCGGCGCTGTTCGGCGAACCGCCGCTGGCGCCGATGGTGCTGATCTCCGCCACCTGGCGGGTATAGCCCGTGGTCATGGCGTTGGCGGTGTTTTGCGCCGTGACGTTCAGCTCCACCTGCGCGGTTGATGCGCCGCTGTAGCCGATGTTAATCATGTCCATGTTGGGTCCTTACCGGTAAATCGTGCCGGTTAAAAGCGGCGTTAGGTTGGGGATTCTTAAATGGGTGAGGGGCAAAGCGCGCACCTCATTTCCCCTTGGGCGACAACTGCTTCACAATCATCGCCGCGATCCCAATCCCGTGCTGCTGCGCCAGGGTGTTACACAACTCATCGTCATAAAACCCCTGCATCATGCGCACCGAATCGCTGTTAAACGGGTTATCTTTCGAATCGAACAACTCGTTGGTTTTTCGCATCTCTTTCAGCATGTTGCGTAAAAAAATCGCCTCAAACTGTTCCGCGGCCTGCTTGATGTCATTGGCCTGAACCTTCGGCCCCATTAACGCGTCGCTGCCGTCAATCCCACCGCTGGCGTTAACTTTCATCAGATCACCTCCAGGTCGGCATCCAGCGCGCCCGCCTCATGCAGCGCCTGCAAAATCGACATAATGTCGTCCGGCGTTGCGCCCAGGCTGTTCAACGCATTGACCAGCGTTTTCAGGCTGCTCGACTCCGGCAAACTCACCACGCCAGGGCGCGCATGATTCACCGCGATATTGCTTTGCGGCGTCACCGCCGTGCGCCCGCCCGCAAAGGCATTCGGCTGGCTGACGTTGCTGGTTTCGCTAATCGAGACGGTAAGACTGCCGTGCGACACCGCCGCCGCATGCAGCGCGATGCCATCGCCCATCACCACCGTGCCAGTGCGCGAGTTAAACACCACGCGGGCGCGGATTTTCTCCGCCTGCACTTGTACATCGTCCAGTTGCGACATAAACGCCACCCGCGCGCCGGGGCTGGTGGGCGCGCGCACGGTAACGTTGGTGGAACTCTGCGCGGTGGCAATGCCGCCAAACGAGGCATTGATCGCCGCCGCAATATTGTTGGCATCTTTAAACGATGGGCGTTTCAGGTTGAGCGTGATGGTGTCGCCCATCTGAAAATCGCTGGGGATCTCGCGCTCCACCGTCGCGCCGTTGGGAATTAACCCGGCGGTCGGCGTATTAACCGTTACGCTTGAGCCGCTGGCCCCGGTGGCATTCATCCCGCCCACCACCACGCTACCCTGCGCCAGCGCGTAAACTTCGCCATCTGCGCCGTGCAGTTGGGTCAGCAGCAAAGTGCCGCCGCGAATACTTTTGGCATCTCCAATCGACGAGACGGTAACGTCGATGGTTTGCCCGCGCGAGTACATCGGCGGCAGCGTAGCGCTCACCGCCACCGCGGCGACGTTTTTCACCTTCGGGTCAATTTTATTCGGCAGTTGCACGCCAAACTGGCGCAGCATATTGGTGATGGTCTGGTTGGTGAATTTGACCTGATTTTTATCGCCAGTGCCGTCAAGGCCGACCACCAGGCTATAGCCGACCAGTTGGTTTTCCCGCACGCCCTGTACGTTGACCAGCGACTCCAGCGATTGCGCCAGCGCCACGCCGGGCAGCGTCAGGCTTACGGCTACCACCACCGTTTTAATCCATTTTTGCATTGCACTCTCCGGCATTAAATCGGGAACAGAGGATGGTTAAACAGCCGCGTCAGCCAGCCTGCGGCGTTGGCGTCGCTTAACGCGCCGCGTCCGGCATAGGAGATGCGGGCGTCAGCAATCCGCTGAGAGGAAACCGAGTTGTCATTCTGGATATCGTCGGCGCGCACCAGGCCGCTTAAACGGATGTACTCATCGCCCTGGTTGAGGGTGAGCCATTTCTCGCCGCGAATTTCCAGGATGCCGTTGGGCTGCACCGCATGAACGGAAACGGTGATCTCCCCGCGCAGGCTGTTCTGCTGCTGGGAAGTGGCGCTGCCGTCAAAGTCGCGATTGGCGTCGATGGAGCCGGAAAGCTTATCTTTGGTGTGACCAAAAATCGTCGGCGCGCCGATATCGACGGTGTTGCTTTTGCCGAAGTTGGTTTTCGCCTGTTTGCTCGACTGGGTCGATTCTTCGAGGATCACCGTCAGGATATCGCCCACACGATAAGCCCGCCGATCGGCGGTTAGCGACCAGTTGTAGCCCGTTTCAAATACGCCTCCGGCACGCCCGTCTGCCGGAGGCGGCGCTTCGGTGGTAGGTGGCGCAAAGTATGCGTCGTCTTTTTTGACCAGAATAGCCTGCGATTCACACCCGCTAAGGAGTGGAAGCAGCGCCACCAGCCAGAGATAATTTTTCACGTTCTGCCTGTTTAAAATACAATGAGTTATCTGCTCTTGTAGGTCGGATAAGACGCGTCAGCGTCGCATCCGACAACAAGCGTGCGCACATTGCCTGATGCGCGTGTGGACGGTTTATTAACAGTTAATCAACCAAACTCATATGCGCCGTCCACTCGTTTATCGTGCCTGGAAGGGCGTCAGCGTCGCATCCGACATTTCGCCTTACAGCGTCTGACTGATGTACTGCAACATATCGTCCGCCGCCGACACCATTTTGGCGTTCATCTCGTACGCGCGTTGCACCGTAATCATCGCCACCATTTCGTTGACGATATCCACGTTTGAGCCTTCCAGCGCGTTGTCCTGCAAGGTGCCAAGCCCATCTTCGCCCGGCACGCCTTCGGTCGGCTGACCGCTGGCGGCGGTTTCCAGATAAAGGTTGTCACCCTCAGCGGAAAGCCCCGCCGGGTTAGCGAAGTTCACCAGCGTCAGTTGCCCCAGCTCGGTCGCATCGCTGTCGCCGGGTAAGATCGCCGTCACCGTGCCATCCTCACCAAACGCGACGCTGGTCGCCCCCGCCGGAACGTCGATTTCAGGCTGCAACGGCAAGCCCTGCGAGTTGGTCAGCACGCCATCGGCGTTCACCTGTAAGTTGCCGTCGCGGGTGTAGGCGATATCGCCGTTGGCTTTTTGCACCTGCAAAAAGCCCTGCCCCATAATGGCGACATTCATGGCGTTGTCGGTGGTTTCGACGTTGCCTTCAGTGAAGGTTTTCTGCGTACCGACAATGCGCACGCCGCTACCGAATTGCAGCCCGGTCGGCATAATGTTGTTCTGGTCAAGCATCGCGCCCGGCGCTTCCTGGGTCTGGTAGAACAGATCCTGAAACATCACCCGGTCGCGCTTGAAGCCAGTGGTGTTAACGTTGGCGATGTTGTTGGCAATCGCGCTCATTTCAGCATCCTGCGCCGAGAGGCCGGTTTTGCTGATCCATAATGCTGCGTTCATGGTGGTAAATTCCGTGTTGTTTTTGGGCCGCGGTTGCCGGATGCGGCGTGAACGCCTTATCCGGCCTACGATGTGCGGTTACGAGCCGCGCAATAAGCGGTTGCCCGCGTCGCTGATATCTTCGGCGGTTTTCATCATTTTGATCTGCGCTTCAAACTGGCGGTTCATGGCGATGGACGACATCATCTCGCTCACCGCTGAGACGTTGCTGCCCTCCAGAAAACCGCCGCTAACTTTGATGTTTTCATCGCGCTGAGCCGGAACGCCGTCTGCCGTTATCAGCATCCCTTCACCGTTTTTCGCCAGGTCAGCAACCGGAATATCCACCAGCTTCAGGCGGTCGATATCCATCGTCGCGGTCACGTCGCCGTCATCGGGCGTCACCGAGAGCGTGCCGTCGCTGCCAAACGAGGCAATCGCGTTCGGTGGCAGAATGATCGGCCCGTTATCCCCGAGCACCAGATTGCCGTCGATGGTCAGTTGCCCCTGGTCATCCTGCTGAATGTTGCCGTTGCGGGTATAGACTTCGTTGCCGTTTTTATCCTGCACCGCGATGTAACCCACGCCCTGAATCGCCACGTCCAGCGGGCGTTCGGTTTTCTCCGCAACGCCCGTGCTGTCGTTCACGCCGCTGGCCCCTTCCTGCGCCATATAGCGCGTGTCGAAGCCGCCGCCTTTCACCTTGTCGTTGGTTGCCATTGCCATGTCGGCACGAAAACCGTTGGTATTGACGTTCGCCAGGTTGTTGGCGCTAATTTGCTGCTCGTACAAGATCTGCGAAGCCCCGCTCAGGGCGGTATAAATCAGGCGATCCATTACATTGCCTGGAACAGCGCGTCATCGAGCTGCGTGCTGGTGGCGATAACTTTGGTGTTGGCCTGATAGTTACGCTGGGCGGTCATCAGGTTGACCAGTTCGCTGGTGATATCGACGTTGGAGCTTTCAAGCGCGCCGGACGTGAGCGTGCCGCAGGTGCCGGAACCGGGAACGCCAATCAGCGGCGTGCCTGATTCCCCGGTTTGTACCCACGCGGTGCCGCTCACCGCTTGCAGGCCGTCATCGTTGGGGAACGTCGCCAGCACTACCTGCCCCTGTAACATGCGCTCGCCGTTGCTGTAGGTGGCGTACACTTTGCCATCGTCATCGACCTGCACGCCGTTCTGAGTCGCGGAGGCGTAGCCGTTGGCGACGTTGGTGGTGACCGAAAATTCAGAACCGTATTGCGTACAGGTCGTGTAATCGACGGTGAGATCGATAGGCGCACTGCCGCTGGTCTGAAACTCAATGGTCTGCGGCGAGGTGGGCGAGGTCAGTTTCCCGGTATTCGGATCGAAGCTTAAGGTAGTTGCCGGAACGCCTGCCTGCTGCTGACCATCAAAGGTGTACTGCACTTCCCAGGTGTTATCGCTGGTTTTAGTAAAATACTGGCAAACCGAGTGCTCGTTACCTAACGCGTCATACACCGTGGTGGTGTAGCTATCGGTATAGGAGCTGCTGTTGGTCGGGTCGAACGGTACGGTGGTACGATCGATAGCCGTATCGCTGGCATCAAAGTTAGCGGTAAAGGTCAGGTCGCTGCTGGCCTGCGCCGGAATATTGCCAGTTTTGATCTGAATGTCCGTGACGGTACCGGTTTGCAGGGTGCCGCTGTCATCCACCGGATAACCCTGCAAATAGGCGCCCGACGCATTGACGATATAGCCGTTTTTGTCAGTTTCAAACGAGCCTGCGCGGGTGTAAGAAATATTGCCCGCGCTGTCGCACATCACAAAAAAACCGTCGTCATTAATCGCCAAATCAAGGGCGTTTCCGGTAGAGACCAGCGAACCGCCGCGCGAAATACTTTGCGCGGTGCCCGCCACGCTGACGCCCATCGCCTGGCTTCCGGCATACATGGCTGAAAACTGGGTGGTCATCGACTTATAGCCCACCGTTCCGGCGTTGGCGATGTTGTTACTGATCCCGTCCAGCTGTTCGTTAACGGCATTCAGCCCCGTTGCGGCAATTTCATAACTCATTGTTTCGTCCTGTTAATTCAAATTTTGACAGCGTGCCCGTTGTTTTGCCGGATGCGGCGTGAACGCCTTATCCGGCCTACAAAACCATGCAGATTCATGTAGGCCTGATAAGCGAAGCGCATCAGGCAATTTGGCACCGGTCATCACGCCACATCACTGTCGGCATCGGGTACGCCAAACTGGCTAATCATGGTGAACGGCACTTCCCCCACACCTGCAACGTTGAGCACCGGAGAGCTGCCGTCGAGCGGGATGCGCACATCTTCCACTTCGCCGGAGACTTCAATCGGCACCTCTTCTTCCCCGGTGTTGGTCACCACCGAAACGTCGTAATCGCCGGGCGGGATGCCGTAATCGGCGGGATCCACCGAGAAATCGACCTGACCTGGCCCGACCGAAGAGCTCCCTTGCGGGATCAGCGAGACGGTGTAGTCATCGCCTGCGGCATCGGTAAAGTGGAGATCGGCGGTGGTACAGGCATCGTCCAGCGTAGCGCGACCGTTAATGGTCTGGTCGCTCACCTGCAAGGCGGTGGTCTGCACCATAATGTCGTCGCCTACCAGGTTGCCGAGCGCCATCACCTGAATGTTGCTCATCAGCACCGCGTTGGTGTTGGCCTGCACGCTCATCTCTTCCATCATCGCCACCTGCGCCATCGACGAAAGCTGATCGATATATTCGGTGGCGTCGGTCGGGTCAGTCGGGTCCTGGTTTTGGATCTCAGCGACAAACAGCGTCAGGAAAGTATCGACGGGCGAGCTATCGCTGCTGCTTTGCGTGTCGCTGGCCGCCACATTATTGCTTTCCGCCGTAGCGGTCGGCTGCGGCGATTGCGCATTCAGCGCCAGGGTATTCATCAGGCTTCTCCCAGTTTCAGCAGGCTTTGCTGCATACTTTTCACGTTGTTGAGCACATCGACGTTGGTTTCAAAATCGCGCGAGGCCGACATCATGTCCGCCATCTGTTCCACCACGTTGACGTCGGGATACCAGACATCACCGTTGGCATCGGCGAGCGGCGAATGCGGTTCATAGCGTTTCACCGCCCCGCCGGTTTGCAGCACGTCCTGCACCTGTACGCTGGCGCCGTCAATGGCATGACGATGTGTACCCGCCAGCAAACTGTGGTGATACACCGCCGCAAACACCGGACTGCGCGCTTTATACGCCTGCGCCTCGCTGCTGGCGGGCGCATTGGCATTCGCCAGGTTACTGGCGACGGTATTCAGGCGCAGCGTTTGCGCCGTCATCGCCGAGCCAGAAATCTGATAGATATCAGTAAATGACATGCTTATTTCCCTTCAATGGCCTCTCTGATACCGCTGATTTGCAGATTCAGAAAGGTCAGACTGCTTTGATAATCCATACTATTTTGTGAAAACCGCGCCTGTTCGCTGTTCAGTTCCACGGTGTTGCCATCTTCCGAAGGCTGCATCGGCACGCGGTACTGGACATCCACCGCAGCGTTATTTGCCCGTTGCATCTCCCTGGCAAAATCAATATCTTTAGCCTTGAAATTTGGCGTATCGACATTCGCCAGATTCGCAGTCAGTAGCTCGGTCCTCTCAAGACGTAACTTCACTGCCTGCGGATGCACTCCCAATGCCTGCTGAAAACTGATCCCCATTTCTTGCGTCACTCCTGCTTCAATCCGCATACGCTAGGCAATTACCGTGCCATTTTTTAAGTGACTGATGAGAAAGGGTTTATGAGTTTTCAATTTTGCAGGCGGAAGATGTTCTTCCTCCTCGCGCTGGCCTTACCGGGCTACGCCGCCGTCCATCCCGTGCAACATAGCGCGCGGGAACAAGTCAACGCCCAGGTGCTGAATGCCGCGAGCCAAAAAATTGAATCGCTGGCGCAACAGCGGCAGTGGCATGATTATCGCTACACCTTTAAGGTCTACATTCCGTCGCAGATTGCGACCGCTGCACCCTGTGCGACGACACCCGCCGTCACGCTGACTTCGCCTGCGAACATCGCCCTCAACCGAATGAACTTCACCGTCAGTTGCCCGCAAAGCTGGCAGATGAACGTGGCGGTGCGCCCGGATGTGCGAGTGCCGGTGGTGATGGCGAAGTCACTGATTGCCCGCGATACGCCGCTCACGGCGAATGATGTGGAACTGAAGCCTTACAACGTTAGCGCCCAGCGTCGTGATGTGTTGATGGATCTTGATGAAGCGATTGGTTTAAGCAGTAAACACGCGCTGCAACCGGGCAGACCGCTTACCAAAGAAGAACTGGTTTCGCCTGTGCTGGTCGAGCGCGAGCAGCCAGTGATGATTGTTTACCAGAACGCGGGGATCACCGCCTCGATGCCCGGCGTGGCGCTGAAAAATGGACGCAAAGGGGAAATGGTGAAAGTGCGTAACGCCAGCAGCCAGCGGGTTATCAGCGCGAGGGTGGCGGAAAGCGGCGTGGTGACGACAGTAAGTGCGGAGTAATTTGTGCAGGCGATTAAAGTTTTGCCCCACATTCACCGCTTTACAGGAGTAACACACCTTCAAACAGAGACGAGGTTGCGATGAAAATCACCCCGACTATGCCTGGCAATCGCCCGACAGCAACTGCGGCAGGCTCCAGCCAGCCGCGCAAAAGCACGGCGACTACCACCACGCCCCTAAGCGCCGACGACATTACCCAGGCGGGATTACAGTCTGCCCAGCAAACGCTGAACGACCAGCAAGAGAGCGATATCGACAGCGACAAAGTGGCGCAAATGCAGGCGATGCTGGCCTCCGGCAGTCTGCAAGTAGACACCGAACAGTTAGCCAGCGATATGCTGAGTTTTTTCCAGAACTAAGAGGCCGATGAAGTGAGTATCCGGTTACAACAGGTGAAGGCGCTGCTGAATGGCATTCGCGACGACGACGCGCGGTATGATTCCCTGCGCGAACTGCTTCAGCGTCAGCGGATCTGCATGATTCGCCGCGCAAGCGAAGAGCTGCTGTCGGTAAATGATGAGATAACGCATCACTATGAGCACTTACACAGCCATAGCCATCAGCGACACAGCCTGCTGCAACTGCTGGGTGTCAGCGTAAATCGTGACGGTCTGGCGCAGGTGTTTGCCTGGCTTCCGGCGGTTCAAAAAGCGGCTGCACAGCAGTTGTGGCAACGCCTTGAGCAAAAAGCGGAACGCTGCAAAGCCTATAACGACAAAAACGGCGAGCTGTTGATTCGCCAGTATGAATTTATTCAGTCTTTTTTAGGCGGCGAAGCGGATTTTCTGTATCAGGAATAACAGCAATACCTTCCCCCATAGCGGAAACGGATTTTCCGCCTCATTCCTAATTCTTTGTTTTTGATTAACAAAAATCCCGGCACGCTTATTGCAAATCCTGCTTAGTAATAAAGACTGGAAGCCACCTATGAGTTTTATTGAATGTTACGAACCGGAATATGTGCGCAATTTTATGACGCAACATCCCGGTTCGCCTTTATACGTCCGCAAGGTGTGGAAAAACGAGATTCGCCAGAGCCTGGCATTGACCGATATTGCCAGCTGCGAAGCGGTGCTCAACGATGCCAGGGCCTTTGAATTACAGCTCACCTACCGCCCTGAGGAAGAAAATGCCGCAGAGCTTTCCGCGCGCGATGCAATAGTAAACCAGATAATTTTGAGCACCTTTACGCTACCCGATTTAACACCAGAGCTTTCACTGTATGCCGTCGGGATCCTGCTCTCCCGCGCCAGCAAAATGCCAGGCAGAGACGGCGACATTCTTGCCCGTTTGACGACGCTGCCACAGGCGCTGGCCGCTCATGCCCAAAAAGGCACGCTACAGGCACAGTTCGCCCAGCTCCCCCCCGTGCCACAGCTGGCGCGCCAACTGGTGACGCTGCTCGGGAGTTTTGCGTTTGACTGGTCGCTTCTGCCGGAAAGCCCACGCAAAGCCTCGCTGCCGTTGCAGGTTACCTTGCTGACGCTGCATGACGCCAACAGTGAAGCCTTGTTACAACAGCAGCTTCAGGCGCAGTGGCAAACGACCTGGCAGCAACATTTCACAGCCTCCCCCTGGATTTTACGTAATTACCTGATCTACCGGGTTTACCACGATGTGATTGGGCAGGCAGACGGCGCGGACTATTGCCCGCTGGTTTGCGATTTTTATCTCATCCGCACGTTAATCAGTTTGTGGACGCTGGATGGTTCGCCGCTGCGACAGGAGGATATTTTTGCTCTCTTTGCCATGTTTGAACGCTGGCGGGCCAGCGAAAATGCACAGCTGATTCGCCAGCGAATTCAGTCGTTATGTGCCGCCGACCCGCTGCTGTCAGCGTTTTCGCTGCTTACGTGAAGCCGCACTCGATCGGTCCCCTCGCCCCTCCGGGGAGAGGGTGAGGGCAAATCGTGCACCGATTCCCCCTTACCCATCACATTCATCCATTAACTCACCCAGACACCATGCCAACACCAACCATTATCAAAACACTCGCCACCCACCGCGAAAAACCGTTCGTCAGCGTCGTCACACCAACCTGGAACCGTGGCGCATTCCTGCCGTACCTGCTTTACATGTACCGCTATCAGGATTATCCGGCAGACCGCCGCGAACTGGTGATCCTCGACGACTCCCCACAAAGTCACCAGCACATCATTGACCGCCTGACCAATGGCACGCCGGAAGCCTTTAACATCCGCTATTTTCACCATCCGGAAAAACTGCCGCTGGGCAAAAAACGCAATATGCTCAACGAACTGGCGACAGGCGAATACATTCTGTGTATGGACGATGATGACTACTACCCGGCAGATAAAATCTCGTACACCATCGCCATGATGCAAAAGCACCGGGCGCTCATCTCCGGTTCCGATCAGATCCCCATCTGGTACAGCCATATCAACCGCATCTTTAAAAGCCGCAGTTTTGGCCCGCGCAACATCCTCAACGGCACCTTTTGCTATCACCGTAACTACCTGAAAAAGCACCGTTACGACGATAATTGTAATCTCGGCGAAGAGAAAAGCTTCACAGATAACTTCCGCGTGAATCCACTACAACTGCCCGGAGAACGCACTATCCTTTGTATCTCGCACAGCCAGAACACGTTCGATAAAGATTTTGTGCTGAGAACCTGTGCGCCAGTCAGCACGCCGCTCACGGAGAAAGTCACCGATCCGCTGTTGAGAAATCAGTATCTGAGTTTGCATAACGCCACGCATCAACAACCGATAAACCATCAGGCTATCGATCAGGTGGTGATCATTAACCTCGATAAACGCGCCGATCGCCTGCAACAAATCCGCGATGAACTGGCACAGTTGCGCATTCCTGCCGGGAAGATCACCCGCCTTAGCGCCTGCGAAAATGAAGACGGCCAGCGGGGCCGCCATCAGTCGCACTTACAGGCGCTGCGCCTGGCACAACAGCATGGCTGGCAAAACTATCTGCTACTGGAAGATGATGCGCTCATCCTCAAACAGGAAAAACATATTCGGGTACTGAACACGCTGCTTGCCAGCATGGCGAAAATTCCGTGGCAAGTGATACTCCTCGGCGGCGAAATACAGCAAGGAACCGTGCTGAAAAGCTTGCCGGGTATGGTGCACGCACGCGATTGCCGCAAAGTATGCGCTTATCTGGTGAACAGCCGCTACTACCCGCAACTGGCGCAGCAGATGTGCAACAACGACGAATCGCTGGAAGCCTGCTGGCAGCCGCTGCTGCGCGCCGACAAATGGCTGGCGTGTTACCCCAGTATTTGTTATCAACGCGCAGGCTATAGTGATATTGAGCAAAAAGAGACCGACAACATTGGTCACTATTTCAATAAAATCAATCAGTCACCGGTAAGCAAAAAACCGTCTGCCTCACCGATTACCGATACCATCAGCTTCTTTATGGAAACCTCCTTCCATTACGCGCTTTACCGCCCCATCATCACCGCGCTTCAGGCGCAAGGGCAACACTGCACGCTGCTGGTTAATGACCGCACTTATCAACCGTTTCTTGATGAGATGCAGGCGACGCTGAAGCGCATCGATGATCCACACCTTAAAGGTATGCGTCTGTCAGAAATGCTGACGCGCGGTCAGCGAATAAAATGCCTGGTCAGCCCTTACCACACGCCCGCGCTTAATGGCCTTGCACCTGTGAACGTCCGCGCCATGTACGGCCTGGCAAAAGAAGCGTGGAACCATGCCGAATGGAACCGCTTTTATCAGCACATTTTGTGTTACAGCCATTACAGCCAGCGGGCGCTGGCGCAGTATGGCAGCGCGAAGGTGGTCGGTAACCCGCGCTTCGATGCCTGGCATAACGGCACATTCGACCGCGCTCTGCCGGAAAATATCCAACCAGATTGCCGTAAACCTACGGTGCTCTACGCCCCCACGTTTGGCGCATTAAGCTCCCTGCCCCATTGGGCAGAAAAATTAGGGCGCTTAAGTGGCGATGTGAACCTGATTTGCAAACTGCACCATGGCACCTGCTCGCGCCTGGAAGAAGCGGTCTCACTGGCACTGGCCCGCAGGCATTTAAAGCAACGTACCGACTCCGCGCAGCACACGCTGGCGCTACTGGCAAAGGCCGATTACGTGCTCACCGATAACAGCGGTTTTATATTCGATGCTATCCATGTTGATAAGCGGGTGATCTTGCTCGACTTTCCGGGCATGAATGCATTGCTCGACGGCGAGAAAAGCTACTCCACTCCTGAAAGCGCCGATCAGCAAATCCGCGAAATATTGCCGGTTGCTCATGATATGGCAGAGTTGCGTTACTTGTTGTCAGAGGCGTTTGACTGGGATGCGGTGCAGGCGGGGCTTACGGAGATTCGCCATCACTATTGCGATGCGTTTATGGATGGCAAGGCCGGAGAACGGGCGGCGATGGTGATTGTTAAGGCACTGAGTTAAACTGCCTGATGCGCTTCGCTTATCAGGCCTACGTGGCCCCTGCAATATATTGAATTTGTGAGGATTTCCAGGCCGGATAAGGCGTTCACGCCGCATCCGGCACGAACAGCGCACTTATCTACCCTCTGATTAAAAATCATATATCTTTAAGACTGATTAATCGGTAAAAGTCGTAGATTGTGGGGGCGCGATCTTTATGAATTCTGAAAAAAACCTGAATCTTGCTAAACATATTGCTTATCATAAATATAGGTTACACACTATAACAATTACTGCGTAATTTAACATTTATCTAAAATTGATAGAGCATAAACGATAACATGACTTATGATAAAAAAGTAACTTCCGGTACAACAAGCCAGAAACAAAACAACATTATCACTCAAAAAATATCTCGCCCAAAGGAATTGTTTCTATTATTTTGGGTTGATGAGCCAAATGATAGTCGACGTTCTTTTTTTGAAGAAGCTTGCATGACGCGTTACTTCAATATTACAAAGTCAAAGACATATAAAAAAGAAACACAACCAGTTTATTACACTGCAATCAGTCGCTTCGATCAAATAAAAGGAATAGTAGCGAACAGAATTAGTCAGAATGGTGGGGAAAGCAAAGCAAAAGTAAAAGAAATTAGCTTATTCTCTCATGCGGGAGAAATCGATGGTCCAACGACTAAATTGACAACTAACACCCCTTCAGTACCAGACTTCCCTCAACAGATGAACATAAAAAATGGCTGGGACTCTATAAATTTCAATTGGACAACCGATTCAATGTTCATAATGTATGGTTGCCGAACCAGCTTTAATGGCGAGAAATCAGGTGCTGGTTTTGCCAGTAAATTATCAAAATTAGATAATTATAAAAATGTGAAGGTATGGGGGCAAACAGAAAGCACCTACCCTTCTATCTATCCAGACATAAGAGAAACATCAATATCAAGGACATTAAATGTTGGATGGTCTTTCGACTTTACATATATGGTTGCAACTCAAGAAGGTGAAGGATGGGATGCTATATTTCCTGATAAAAAAAATCCACTCAGAGCATTACCCATGCAATGTTACAAAAATGGTGAGCTATGTTTAACTTCTGATCAAAGCGTTTTTAATGATCACAGGAAAAATATATCAGATGATTAATAAACAATATCGACTTTTTATTATGATCATTTCATTTGTATGTATTAGCTGTGGTAAACAAACACCTGTCTTTGAAGTCTATGGTGATGAAAGCATTCTTAAGCACATGATCATCAATATGGTTACTTATGAAAAAAACACAAAACTTGTTCGCATCGCTAAAACCCAGACTATAATTTTTAATGGTGAAATCCAGGATGTCGCTGAAAGTAATGACATGGGAGGGGCAAGTTTCTATTTCTCATATAAAAATAAAGTCAACGACCTTGTAACAGATGCATTTTATTTAAACCAAAAACTCGGTAATATTCATGATGCTAATATTTTTGAGGCTTCGCAAAGCAAAGGAGATATTATTAGATACTACAAGTGTAGAGTTGATTTTTTGAAGAAACAGAATTTTATTGAGATAGGCTTGACAAAAAACAAAGATGATTACCTCAAAATTAATGGGGTGCAACAGAAAGAAATCAATAAATATAATGGGTATTTTTTTAATTATTTCGGAAATAAATAACGACCTCCCCTCCCCCGAATCACCTCAATAATCCCCGTCGTCGACACCGACGGCGTGCGGGGGAAATACACCACCTCACAAATATACGCGAAGCTATCGAACTTCCCTGCCCAGTCATCGCCCATCACTAAAATATCTGCACCGTACCCCCGCAGATACTCCGCTTTTTTTTCCAGCGATTCCTCCAGAAATACGCCATCCACGCACGCCAGCCCAGCGATAATCGCCATGCGGTCATCCTGCTGGTAAACCGGCGCTCTGCCCTTTTTGGCGATATTCAGGGCATCTGACGATACGCCGACCAGCAGTTGCTCGCCCAGCGTGCGGGCGCGTTGCAAAAGGCGCAGATGACCGACATGAAACACATCGAAGGTACCGAAGGTGATAACCGTTTTCATGGCTACTCCGCCAATTTGTGCCGCAGCCAGCATTGAACGGCGATATCGTCCACCGCTTTTTGCGCTTTCGCCGTGGCGCTTTCCTGCTGCTCGCGGCGTTTGTCGTCCAGCGTCAGGGCCACCACTTTCTCTTCGCATGCCGCCGCCGTCAGGTTTTTCTGCATTCGCGTGGCTTTGATGTTGGCCAGCGTTTTTTCCTGCTCCTGCCAGGCGATTACCTTGCGCAGGGTGCCTTTGTAGCCGCTGACGTTTTTCAGCGATTCCACCGACGCCGCCGCGCCCGCAGCCGTTTTCTCCACAAGGTAGCCTAACGCCTTGATATTGTTGTCATAGCCCGCGCAAATCTGTTTTTGCTTTGCCAGCTCGACTGTTTTGTCTTTGACCGATTTATCTCGCAGGCGCTGCAATTGCGCCAGGGTGTCAATGATTTGTCGCATAGTTACTGTTCTGCCTTTTTAGCACCAGGAAAGAGAATTTGCAGGCGGCTTTGCACCAGTTCAAGGGAGGCGGGTTCGCGCATCTCCTGGCGCAAAAATCGCTCGATTGCAGGGAACATTTTCACCGCTTTGTCGACGCTGGCGTCCGCGCCTGCCACGTAGCCACCGAGTGGGATCAGCGGTTTGATCTCCATATAGGCGGCGTAGTTTTGCTTTAACGCGCGGGCGGATTGCTGATGTTCCAGGCTGGTGACCTGATTCATGCAGCGGCTTATCGACTGACCGATATCAATGGCCGGATAATGCCCCGCTTCCGCCAGTTTGCGGGTTAACACGATATGCCCGTCCAGCACCGCGCGGGCGCAGTCGACAATCGGATCTTGCTGGTCGTCGCCTTCCGCCAGCACGGTGTAAATGGCGGTCATCGATCCCGCGCTTTCGCTGTTGCCTGCGCTTTCTACCAGTTTGGGGATCATGCCGAATGCCGATGGCGGATAGCCTTTGGTGGCAGGTGGTTCGCCGAGCGAGAGGGCGATTTCCCGCTGCGCCATCGCGTAGCGCGTGAGGGAATCCACCAGCAGTAAAACGTGATGCCCACGGTCACGAAACCAGGCGGCGATGGAGTGGCACAGTTCGGTGGCTTTCAGGCGCATCAGCGGCGATTCATCGGCGGGCGCAACGACAACAATCGATTTTGCCAGTCCTTCCGCGCCCAGCGAGTGGTCGATAAACTCTTTCACTTCGCGCCCGCGTTCGCCAATCAGCCCAACCACCACGATGTCGGCTTTGGTCTGGCGAGTGATCATCCCCAGCAGCACGCTTTTCCCGACGCCGCTGCCCGCCATCAGCCCAACGCGCTGGCCTTTACCAATGGTCAGCAGGCCGTTGATCGCCTTCACGCCCACGTCTAATGGTTCGTCCACCGAACGGCGGGTTAAGGGGTTGACCGAGGGCGGCAGCGGCGGCAGAAGGTCGTTGCCGTTCAGGCGTCCTTTGCCATCCAGCGGTTCGCCGAGGCCGTTCACCACGCGGCCTAACCAGCTTTCGCCAATCAGGATGTCGTGGGCTTTTTCTTCCGGGAAGACGCGCGCCCCCGCCATCAGGCCGACCGGCTGCTTAAACGGCATTAGGTAAGTGATGTCGCGATTAAATCCCACGGCCTGCGCGTCAATCAACGTGTGATTGGCGCTTTCGATGCGGCACAGTTGCCCGGTCATTAGCGGGCAGCCGACGCTCTCCAGCAGAATGCCGTTAAGGCGCACCAGCCGTCCGGCGACGCGGGCCAGCGGGATCGACTCCAGTGAGCGCAGCGCGTTATCGAAAGCAGAAAAATCACTCACCCTGCGACTCCGGCGTTAGCGTTTCTTGCAGCGCGGTCATGCACTGTTCAAGGCGGTGCTCGCAGCCGATATCCAGTTCAGATTTATCGGTAATCACCCGGCATTCGCCCGGCGGCAGATCCGGCGAAGGCGTCAGCCCCCATTCGCTGACTTTTTCCGGCACCGCGTCGCGCAGGCGGTTAAATTCTTCCGTACTCAGCATCACTTGCAGGGTTTTCGGCATCGCCGGGAAGGCCGCCAGCGCCTCTTCCACCAGCGCCAGTAACTGCGTCGGTTGCAGCGCCAGTTCACAGCGGATCACCTGACGGGTGACTTTTTCCACCAGTTGTAGCAAATCTTCCCGCTGTTTGCGTTCAATATGGGCGAGGAAGTCGTTCACTTTTCCGCTGATGGCTTCCAGCGGCTGCGCCGCCTCAACAAACTGTTTGCGCCCTTCCTGCTGCCCGGCGAGGCTGCCTTCGGTGTAGCCCTGGCGTCGCCCCTCAGCAAAACCTTGCTGATGACCTTCGCTAAAGCCCTGCTCCTGGCCTTCGGTCATTCCCTGAGCAAACCCTTTTTGCAGCCCTTCCTGAAAACCGTCCATCAACTGGCGCTGGTAATCGGCGGCGCTGATGCTCGCGGTGAGCGGTTCTCCGGTCACCGCACGCTGGCGCGGCGGAAAACGGTGCAGGCGATAGCGCCCGCGCAGTGTTTCAATGGTCATGGGTTACTCCGCCGTCTGTTCCGCAAAGAGCTGTAGCTGAAACTCTCCCGCCTCTTCCAGTTCACGGGCGATACCCATGATTTCGCGGCGGATCTGTTCGATACGGCTGACCGGCACCGGCCCCAGACGCGCGGTGATCGCTTCCAGTTGCTGCACCTGACGTTTTGGCATTACGGCATAAATGGAGCGGCGCAGCAGGGCTTCGGTGCCTTTCAGCGCCACCGCCCAGTCTTCCATCGGCACTTCGTCGAGCAGACGTCTACGCACTTCTTCGTTCTGGCGGCTGAGGATAAAGAAGTCGTACATCTCATCCTGGAGTTGCTCCAGCACGTTTTCATCGCGCTCGCGCATCTGGTCGAGGATCACCTGCTGGTTGCCCTGGAAGCGGTTGACGATATCCGCCGCCTGTTTGATGCCTTTCACCTTCGAGCCGTGCTCCGAAAGCACCGACAGGCCGCGTTCGATCAGGCGGTCCAGCTCATCCACCACGTCGCGGTTAACATCGTTGAGTTTCGCCACCCGGTAGAGAATTTCGTTTTGCACCGATTCGTTGAGATACGAGAGCACCGCCGCCGAAATTTCCGGCGTCAAAAAGGCGAGAAACACCGCCTGTAATTGCAGATGTTCTTCAGAGATCAGCATCGCCAGTTGGCGCGGTTCCACCCATTGCAGGCGCGCCATCCGCGAGCGGATCTCATCGCCGTAGATGCCGTTGATCACGCTGCTGGCGATCTCGGTACCGAGGGCTTTGTTAAGAATGCCCTGCAACATGGATCGCGACGCACCGTTGATCCCGCTCTGTTCGCGGAACTCATCAAAGAAGTTATTGATCACTTTGCGCGCCATGCTGGTTTTGACGCCGGAAAGCCGCGCCATGTTTTCGCTCAGGCGCACCACTTCTTCGCGGCTGAGTTTTTGCATCACCGTCGCCGCCGCTTCTTCACCCAGACACAGCAGCAGGATCGCCGCCTGTTCCAGGTAGCTGTTGCTCTTATTTATTGTCAATTCGCTCATTGCTGGTAATCCATTGTCTGAGAACTTCGGCAACGCGATCGGTGTCGCTCATGGCCAGTTTTTGCAAGAACTCGAGTTTTACTTCGAGGCCTGAACTCTGGGACGGCAGGCTGTCATCGCCAGGCAGCGACGGCAGATCGACGTTTTTACGATCGTCTTCCGGCGTGGCGATCCACGGTTCACTCACGGCTTCCGGATCCGCGATAACGGCAGGCACTCGCACGGTAGTGAGGCGTTTCATCAGCGGACGCACCACGAAGAACAGCAATAACAGCGCCAGCAGGCCACAGCCAATCAGCCGCACCCAGGCCAGCACGCTGTCATCTTTCCACAGCGGGATTAGCGGTTCGACCGGGACCACCTGCGGCACAAAGTTGAGCAGTGATAAGGAGAGATTGTCGCCGCGCTGGGCGTCGATACCTGCGGCATTGTTCAGCAGCGCGGTAAGCTGTGCGGTCTGCTCCGGCTTCCAGTTTTTCAGCGCCGGGGCGTTTTGATTGAGCACCACCGCCACGTTGAGGCGTTTCACCGCAAAGCCGGGATGCTGAATATGCTGGACGCTACGGTCGTAAGAGTAATCGCGCTTGCTTTCGCTGTGTTTCGAAAGCGCTTCCGGCGAGCGGTTTTCTTCCGTGCCGTTGGTCATTTGATTCGCCGCAACCGGCGGGCGGTTACTAAGCGAACCGGGTACGCCCATCGCCACCTGATTAGTGTCGCTGTCCAGCACGCTCTCTTCGCGGTTGATTTTCGGCGCATCGCCGTAGTGTTCCTGGGTTTCGTCGATGGTGCTGAGGTCGAGATCCGGCATCACGCTAACGCGGTAATTTCCCGTACCGACCAGCGAATCCAGCACGTTTGCCACGCTGGCGCGGGTTTTGTCCTGGATGTCTTTGAGGATCTGATCGCGTTTACGGGTAGCGGCAGAAACCGCCTCGCCCGCGCCAATGCCGTCGGTCAGCAGATTTCCCGCCTGATCGACGACGCTAACTTTACTGGCGTGCAGCCCCGGAATACTGCCGGAAACCAGATGCACAATGGCGTTCACCTGGTCCATATTCAGTTTCGCGCCGTAGTGCAGGCGCACCACCACAGAGGCACTGTTTTGCGGCTCATCGCTGACCACAAACGAGCTTTCTTCGTTGAGCGCCAGATGCACCCGCGCACTCTCCACCGCGTCCAGCGACATAATGCTTTGCGCCAGCTCCCCTTCGAGACTGCGTTTATAGCGTACGTTCTGCACGAACTGGCTGCTGCCGAGCACTTCGTCTTTGTCCATCAGCTCATAGCCGCTGGGCAATATCGCCTGCACGCCTTTCGCGGCAAGGGTCATGCGCGTTTTCGACAGTGCATCTTCTGGCACCAGTATCTGCCCGCTTTGCGGGTCGATGCGGTAGGTGAGCTTTTCACCGTCCAGCACGGTGACAATCTGCGACACGGGCAGATTTTCCTGGCGTCCGTAGAGCGAGACATAGCCGCGATTGCCGGTCCACAGCATACTGACGATAATCGCCGTCGCCGCAACGGCAAGCCCCACTCCCGCCATCAACGCCCAGCGTTTGTTATCTGCGAGACGCAGTCGAAACGCCGGAAACGCCTGGGTTAACTTCTTTATTTGTGCATTCATAGGGTTAGATCGACATACTCATCAGATCGTTAAATCCGGTGGCGATTTTGTTGCGCACCTGCACCAGCGCGGAAAAAGAGAGCGACGCCTGCTGGCTGGCGATCATCGCCCCGGCGAGGTCATCACTTTTGCCCGTGTCGACAGCCGTTTGCTGCTGCTCCGCCACCTGCTGGAACTGGTCTACGTGACCGAGTGCGCCGGACATAATGCGGTTAAACGAAACGTCCGGGTCAGTGGAACTGAAGGTCATGGCGGGCAGCACCGGTGCCTGGGCGTTGGCCTGCATCCGCTGCACGTCCTGCATGATTTGCGCCTGCATGGTGCTGTTGATATTGGTAATGCTCATTTTTAACTTCCGGGTCAGGAGAAAACTTCGATACCGTGCTTGCGCATGGAGGCCAGTCGATAGCGCAGTGCGCGCGGGGTAATGCCTAACAGGTCGGCAATTTTGCTGCGGTTGCCCTGATATTTACGCATCAGGTCGGCGATATATTGATACTGGGCGCTTCGTCCGTGCTGGCCTAAATCGCGGGTTTCGGCAATGTGTACGGTGGGCTGAACAGGCCATTGCAGTTCGCTGTGCTCGGCAACGTCCGTTTCCGGAAGGCCTAAAGCGTCAGGGTAAATTACGCCGTCGCGGTTCAGGATCATTCCCCGCTGAATGGCGTTTTCCAGTTGACGCACGTTGCCGGGCCAGCGGTAATTGAGCAGCGCCCGGCGGGTAGATTCTGACAGGGTGATATTTTTCACCAGCACCGTAGCGTATTTTTTAATAAATGATTCGGCCAGCGGAATAATATCGTTCAGGCGTTCACGCAGCGGCGGCATGGTAATAGGAATAACCGCCAGGCGATAATAAAGATCTTCACGAAAATGCCCGGCAGCGACTTCCTGTTCAAGGTTTTTATTGGTGCAGGCAATCAGGCGAAAATTAAGTTTAATTTGTCGGTTGCTACCTAATCGCTCAACCTGCTGTTCCTGCAATACGCGTAATATTTTGGCCTGTAGCGCCAGCGGCATTTCACCAATTTCATCAAGCAATAAGGTGCCGTTATTCGCCAGTTCCATTTTACCTGGGACGCTGGCAATCGCGCCGGTAAATGCGCCTTTGTCGTAGCCAAATAACGTGGCCTCCAGCATATTTTCCGGGATCGCCGCACAGTTCACACCGATATAGGGCGCGTTTTCACCAAAGGCTACGGAGTGAATATATTTCGCCACGCATTCTTTGCCCGCGCCGGTTTCGCCCTGAATGAGCACCGGCACGTTAAAGGCGGCGACACGCTTTGCCAGAGTAAAAGCGTTAATGCTGGAAGCGGCAGTTGCAATAAGTTCAGACATAGGGTGAACGATATCAGTAGCGACAGAAAACAGGATGTTCTGAAGCGTATCACCGGCGGGATTAACAAGTTTGAATTAAACGATAATAAAAATATTATTTGTTGATGAACAATGAGTTAGAATCGTAGGCCGGATAAGGCGTTTACGCCGCATCCGGCAATCGTGCACCGATGCCTGATGCGACGCTTACGCGTCTTATCAGGCCTACCGTTCGTGCAATGTTTTATGACAATGCCCGACATCTCACCCATTAATAATTTAATTATTTTTTCACTCTATTAATAATTTGCCCCTTTCACGCCTCCTCTATTTAATACCTCACCTTGTGTCACTGCCGGATTTGCGTGCACAAAAACGCCCATACCATTACAGCAGAGAAAGTAAGCCATGCTGAAGTACAGTAAAACGCCAGGCATCTTTAAATTAGAAGGTAATCGGCTTGGACGCCCCTACCATCGCCTGCCGACCCTGTTTACAGGGAATTTTGATGTTATTGATTCACATCTTGGCAGCTATTTTCTCAAAAAGCATCGCAGCAATATCACCTTAAAAAAGATTGGCTGCGAAATGGATATTATCAATAAAAACGCCGAGCTGATGGTTTCCCAGGTCGGGCATCTGGCGTTTGATATTGATCGCTCCTTGCTGTTAATGCTGCTGGGCAATTTTTATGGTCTGGAGTCCTCTC
Organism: Escherichia sp. B1147; assembly: GCF_001660175.1. NCBI lineage: Bacteria > Pseudomonadati > Pseudomonadota > Gammaproteobacteria > Enterobacterales > Enterobacteriaceae > Escherichia > Escherichia sp. B1147. Next base: position 23,915 of record NZ_LFHY01000025.1, on the reverse strand, counting down.
TCGAAGAGACGAAAGCCCATAACGGACTGCCGACCAAAACCGAAACGCGACTAAAGAACCGTCTGGCGCTGGATATCTGCATGCTGATTTTTAATCTGCAAACCTCCGGTATTGCGCTGAAATTAAAACTGGACAGCAGCACGGTTATTACCCACTGGGCGTATCAATTAACCTTTACTCTCGCGGGCGATGAAGAGAGCAGTTTCCGTATTTTGCTCGACGACGCCCATACCGATTTTATTTTAAATCTGATTCGCCACAGCGAGCACAGTAAACCGCAGCAGGTGGCGAAATCGGTCAATAAACCGGCCCTGATTAAAGAAATCATTCGCTCCCTACCGCTGACCCTGACCGTCAAAATCGCCGAGCTGTCGATGAATGTCGCGGATCTGGCGCAGATAAAAGCCGGGGATATTTTACCCCTTTCGCTGGGAGAAACATTTCCGGTGGCGATTGGGCAATCTGAATTATTTAGCGCCCTGATTGTGGAAGACAAAGACAAACTGTTTTTGTCGGAACTGGCGGGCAAAAATGAGAATAGCCATGAGTAAACAAGACGATATTCTATCCGGGGATTTTGGCCTCACCGATGACGTTGCGCCTGCGGTGAACTCCGCCGACACCGAAACGCGGGTCCCCCGCCAGGAAGACCGCTTTTCCGACTCGATGACGCTGCTAAAACGCATTCCGGTCACCTTAACGCTGGAAGTGTCGTCGGTAGAAATCATGTTAGCCGACCTGCTTAACATCGACGACGACACGGTGATTGAGCTGGATAAACTCGCCGGGGAGCCGCTGGATATTAAAGTGAACAATATCCTGCTGGGCAAAGCGGAAGTGGTGGTGGTCAACGAGAAGTACGGCCTGCGCGTGCTGGAGTTTAACACCCGCGATATCAACGACCTGGCGCCATGAAACGCCGCACTCAACTAACGCTGGGTCTGGCGCTGCTGGCGCTCGCCCCTCTGGCGCTGGCCCAGGGCGGCGATATTGCGCTGCTTAATGTGGTCACCCACGGCAACACTCAGGAGTACAGCGTCAAAATCCAGGTGTTGATTCTGATGACCCTCGTCGGTTTGTTGCCGACGATGGTGTTGATGATGACCTGCTTTACACGCTTTATTATCGTGCTGTCGCTGCTGCGCCAGGCGCTGGGGCTGCAACAAACGCCGCCAAACCGCATTCTGATTGGCATTGCGCTCTCTCTCACCCTGCTGGTGATGCGCCCTATCTGGCTCAATATTTACGACCACGCGGTGGTGCCGTTCGAAAACGATCAGATTACCCTGACCGATGCACTAAGTACCGCTGCTACGCCGCTGAAACGCTTTATGCTGGCGCAGACCGACAAAAAAGCGATGGCACAAATCATGACCATTGGCGGCGCGAAGGGCAATGCCGCCGACCAGGATCTCTCCATCGTGGTCCCCGCCTATGTGTTGAGCGAGCTGAAAACCGCGTTCCAGATTGGCTTTATGATTTACATCCCGTTTCTGGTTATCGACCTGATTGTCGCCAGCGTGCTGATGGCGATGGGAATGATGATGCTGTCGCCGCTGATCGTTTCGCTGCCCTTTAAGCTGATGCTGTTTGTGCTGATCGACGGCTGGTCGCTGACCATCGGCACGCTCACCACCAGCATTCGCGGGCTGGGGCTGGGCTGATTATGTTAACCGTAGACGTCGCCGCCGACATTGTCGCCAGCGGCATAAAAGTGGTGATCCTGCTGGTTTCGGTGCTGGTAGTACCAAGCCTTCTCGTCGGCCTGCTGGTGAGCGTGTTCCAGGCGGTGACGCAGATTAACGAACAGACCCTGAGCTTTTTGCCAAGGCTGATTGTCACGCTGGTGGTGCTGGGGGTGTGCGGCAAATGGATGATTATCCAGTTGCATGATCTGTGCATTCACCTGTTTATCCAGGCCGCGTTGCTGGTTCATTGAGATGCGCACAAGCGACGTTACACAACTGATGGATCTGGCGCTGGGGCTATGGTTTCCCTTCGTGCGCATTATGGCATTTCTGCGCTATGTGCCGGTGCTGGATAACAGCGCCCTGACCGTGCGCGTGCGGATTATTTTGTCGCTGGCGCTGGCAATCATCATCACGCCGTTGATCCCCCATCCCATTCCCCACGATCTGCTATCGCTCAACAGCCTGATCCTGACGGTGGAGCAACTATTATGGGGCATGCTGTTCGGGCTGATGTTCCAGTTTCTGTTTCTGGCGCTGCAACTGGCCGGGCAAATTCTCTCGTTCAATATGGGGATGAGCATGGCGGTGATGAATGATCCGAGCAGCGGCGCATCGACCACCGTGCTGGCGGAGCTTATCAACGTCTACGCGATCCTGCTGTTTTTTGCCATGGACGGGCATCTGCTGCTGGTGAGCGTGTTGTACAAGGGCTTCACCTACTGGCCGATTGGCAACGCGCTGCATCCGCAAACCCTGCGCACCGTCGCGCTGGCCTTTAGCTGGGTGCTGGCGTCGGCATCGCTGTTGGCGCTGCCGACCACTTTTATCATGCTGATTGTGCAGGGCTGTTTTGGCCTGCTTAACCGCATTGCGCCGCCGCTGAATCTCTTTTCGCTCGGCTTTCCCATCAACATGCTGGCGGGGCTGGTCTGTTTTGCCACCCTGCTCTACAACCTGCCGGATCACTATCTGCATCTGGCGAATTTTGTGTTGCAGCAACTCGACGCGCTGAAAGGTCACTATGGCGGATAGCAGCAGCGAAGAAAAAACAGAGAAACCCTCGGCGCAAAAGCTGCGTAAAGCGCGTGAAGAGGGGCAACTACCGCGCTCGAAGGATATGGGGCTGGCGGCGAGCCTGTTTGCGGCATTTGTGGTGATCTCCAGCAGTTTTCCGTGGTATGCCGATTTTGTGCGCGAGAGTTTTATCAGCGTGCATCAGTATGCGCAGGAGATTAATAATCCTGACGTTATCGGCCAGTTTCTGCGCCATCACCTGTTAATTCTCGGCAAGTTTATTCTCACCTTGCTGCCGATGCCCGCCGCCGCGCTGCTCTCTTCGCTGGTGCCCGGCGGCTGGCTGTTTCTGCCGAAAAAAATCCTCCCGGACTTCAGCAAAATCAGCCCGTTAAAAGGCATTGGGCGGCTGTTCTCCAGTGAACATCTGGCGGAAACGGGGAAGATGACGGTGAAGTCGGTGGTGGTGCTGGTGATGCTGTGGATTAGCCTGCGCAATAACTTTACCGCCTTTCTCGGCCTGCAGGCGCTGCCGTTCAAACTGGCAATTAATGATGGTTTATCGCTCTACGCCAGCGTGATGCGCAACTTTGTCATCCTGTTTATCTTCTTTGCGCTGATCGACGTGCCGCTGGCGAAAGCCCTGTTTACCAAAGGGCTGAAGATGACCAAACAGGAGCTGAAAGAAGAGTACAAAAATCAGGAAGGCAAGCCGGAAGTGAAGGCACGTGTGCGGCGGCTGCAACGGCAGCTGGCGATGGGGCAAATCCGCAAAGTGGTGCCGAAAGCCAACGTGGTGATCACCAACCCGACCCACTACGCCGTGGCGTTGCAGTATGACCAGTCGCGTGCCGCCGCGCCGTTTGTGGTGGCGAAAGGCACCGATGAGATCGCCCTCTATATTCGCCAGGTCGCTGCTGAAAATCAGGTGGAAGTGGTCGAGTTCCCGCGACTGGCGCGCTCGGTTTACTACACCACTCAGGTGAACCAGCAAATTCCGTTTCAGCTTTACCGGGCCATCGCCCACGTTCTGACCTACGTCCTGCAAATGAAACACTGGCGCGACGGCACACAGCCGCGCCCGGCTCTGAACAGACATATTTCCATTCCCAAAGAGGTGCTTAAACTGGATGGCGAAAACAACTAAATCGTTCCTCGCGCTGCTGCGCGGCGGCAATCTCGGCGTGCCGCTGGTCATACTGTGTATTCTGGCGATGGTTATTCTGCCGCTGCCGCCTGCGCTGCTGGATATTCTGTTCACCTTCAACATTGTGCTGGCGGTGATGGTGCTGCTGGTGGCGGTATCGGCGAAAAGGCCGCTGGAATTCAGCCTGTTCCCGACCATTTTGCTGATCACCACCTTAATGCGCCTGACGCTGAACGTCGCCTCCACGCGCGTGGTGCTGCTGCACGGGCATCTCGGAGCGGGGGCGGCGGGTAAGGTGATTGAGTCGTTTGGTCAGGTGGTGATTGGCGGCAACTTTGTCGTCGGCTTCGTGGTGTTTATCATCCTGATGATCATCAACTTTATCGTCGTCACCAAAGGGGCCGAGCGTATTTCCGAGGTTTCTGCCCGCTTTACCTTAGACGCGATGCCCGGCAAGCAGATGGCGATTGACGCCGATCTTAACGCCGGGTTGATCAACCAGGCGCAGGCGCAAACCCGGCGTAAAGATGTTGCCAGCGAGGCCGATTTCTACGGCGCGATGGACGGGGCATCGAAGTTTGTGCGCGGGGATGCCATCGCCGGGATGATGATTCTGGCGATCAACCTGATCGGCGGCGTCTGTATCGGGATCTTCAAATACAACCTGAGCGCCGACGCCGCCTTCCAGCAATATGTGCTGATGACCATCGGCGACGGGCTGGTGGCGCAGATCCCTTCCCTGCTGCTCTCCACCGCGGCGGCGATTATTGTCACCCGCGTCAGCGATAACGGCGATATCGCCCATGACGTGCGCCACCAGCTGCTGGCAAGCCCGTCGGTGCTCTACACCGCCACCGGGATCATGTTCGTGCTGGCGGTGGTGCCGGGGATGCCGCACCTGCCGTTTTTGCTGTTCAGCGCCCTGCTGGGTTTTACCGGCTGGCGAATGAGCAAACAGCCGCAGGCGGCGGAGGCGGAAGAGAAAAGCCTCGAAACGCTGACCCGCACCATCACCGAAACCAGCGAGCAACAGGTCAGTTGGGAAACCATTCCGCTGATCGAGCCTATCAGTTTAAGCCTCGGTTACAAACTGGTGGCGCTGGTGGATAAAGCGCAGGGCAACCCGCTCACCCAGCGTATTCGCGGCGTGCGGCAAGTGATTTCCGACGGCAACGGCGTGCTGCTGCCGGAGATCCGCATTCGGGAAAACTTCCGCCTCAAGCCCAGCCAGTACGCCATTTTCATCAACGGCATTAAGGCTGATGAAGCGGATATTCCGGCGGATAAACTGATGGCCCTGCCCTCCAGCGAAACCTACGGCGAGATTGACGGCGTGCTGGGGAACGACCCGGCGTACGGGATGCCGGTCACCTGGATTCAGCCCGCGCAGAAGGCGAAGGCGCTAAATATGGGGTATCAGGTGATCGACAACGCCAGCGTGATTGCTACCCATGTGAATAAGATTGTGCGCAGCTATATTCCTGATTTATTTAACTATGACGACATCACGCAGTTGCATAACCGTTTGTCGTCGATGGCACCACGGCTGGCGGAAGATTTGAGCGCGGCGCTGAATTACAGCCAGTTGCTGAAAGTGTACCGGGCGCTGCTGACCGAAGGCGTTTCCCTGCGCGATATCGTCACCATCGCCACCGTGCTGGTAGCCAGTAGCACCGTCACCAAAGATCATATTCTGCTGGCGGCCGATGTGCGCCTGGCACTGCGGCGCAGTATCACCCATCCGTTCGTTCGCAAGCAGGAGCTGACGGTATATACGCTGAATAATGAGCTGGAAAATCTGCTGACCAATGTGGTGAATCAGGCGCAACAGGCCGGGAAAGTGATGCTCGACAGCGTGCCGGTGGACCCGAATATGCTCAACCAGTTCCAGAGCACGATGCCGCAGGTAAAAGAGCAGATGAAAGCGGCGGGGAAAGACCCGGTGCTGCTGGTGCCGCCGCAGCTGCGCCCTTTACTGGCGCGTTATGCAAGGTTGTTTGCGCCGGGTCTGCATGTGCTGTCGTATAACGAAGTGCCGGACGAGCTGGAGTTGAAGATTATGGGGGCGTTGATGTAGGTATCCGGCATCGGTGCACAACTGCCGGATGCGGCGTGAACGCCTTATCCGGCTTACGGTTCGGCGCAAGTTTGTAGGCCTGATAAGACGCAAAGCGTCGCATCAGGCACCGGCGCACAACCGCCGGATGCGGCGTGAACGCCTTATCCGGCCTACGGTTCAGGCACGATTTGTAGATACTGTTATGACCTGCAAGTTTTTTTATACTCCGGTATCCCGGCATGCCAGACACAGCGCCGTCAGGCGCTGTTTTTTTCATCCCTTCCGCGATTTTTATGCAGCTACCGGATTATGCCGTGACGCATCGAACGGCACGCCTGACTTCAGCACTCCATACGCCACCTGGGCCAGTTTGCGCATCATCGCGCCAAGAATCACTTTTCCTTTCTTGCCATTAGCCGTCAGACGCTCGCGGAACGCTCGTCCCCACTCTGTCTTGCTGGTGGCTACCATTGCAGGCATATACAACGCCCTGCGAAGCGACACATGTCCGGCTTTACTCAACCGGCTTGCCCCTCTCACACTGCTCCCTGATTCATAACGCCGTGCTATCAGACCCGCAAAAGCGGCGAACTGTCTGGCATGGGCGAAGCGGTCCTTCAGACCGATATAAGCCAGTAATACCGCGGATGTTTTCTCTCCGATACCCGGGATACTTTCCAGCAGCTTCCTGCGGTGTTTCATATCCGGATCATCGTCTGTCAGGTCTTTTATCTGCTTCTCAAGGCGCTTCAGCTCTGCTTCAAGCCACAGAAGGTGGGCATCAATGCTCGGCTTCTGGACTTCCCGCGCCGTCTCAGTGCGGTTCAGCTCCTGCGTGTGCATATCTGTCAGCGCCTGGTGGCGTACTACCAGGGCACGCAACGCGCGTTCAAGCGGGTGAGGCGCTTCCCAGGCTGCAGGACGCTTCTGACGACAGAACTCTGCCAGCATGCGCGCATCCACGGTATCAGTCTTGTTACGCAGTCCTTCACTCTGAGCGAAAGCTTTACCCAGTGCAGGATTAATGACTGACACGATGTAGCCAGCATCGTAAAGGCACTCTGCGACAGGTTCCATATAGGTGCCGGTCGCTTCGATGCAGATATGCGCATGGTCAATCTTGTGGCCCTTCAGCCAGCTCACCAGCTCATCGTGCCCTTTAGTGGTGTTAGCGAATTTTTTGGTGCGATGACGGCCATCAGGGCGCAACACATCGACATCCAGTTTCTCTTTAGCAGTGTCGATACCAATATAATGAAGTTCATGTTCCATAGTGAAACCAACCTTGCAAATACGGATTACCGGGAAAACCGGTCCATGATACTGTCCGGTTTATCACTCTGGGAGAAAGGCAGTCCGCTGCATAAATCTACAACGCAGGTTAGAAACCCAAGGCCGGATACGGCATGCGGACTGCAGGTCAGAGAAAACTGGCCGATTTTCTCTGCACAGGAGGGATAATACAAGGCCGGATAAGCGTAAGCGCATCCGGCACCGGCGCACAGTTATAAAATGATACGCTCCCCGGCATTCAAATCCGTTACATCACCCGCCCAATCGATGGGATATAACCCTTTCGCGACATCGCGATGAAACGTTGAAAATGGCCAATCACTCACTTGCTTTACCCAGCCATGTTTCACTGGATTTATGTAAATATAATCAACATGATGGCGATAATCTTTGGTATTACGGATGGCGTGCTCCCAAAAACGCGGTTGCCAGATATTTTTCATTCCACAGGCATGGGTGAATTGCTTTTTAATTTCCCGCCAGCGAGAAGAAAAATCATCATCATTTTCCGGTAATGTCCAGATACAGTGCATATGCTCCGGCAAAACAACCCAGGCATTGATTTCAAAGGGGCGGTCTCGCTTAACTTTTATAATGGAATTTCGAAGCGCGTGAAACTGGGTGGTCAAAAGCTGGCTTCGACGATTCCGTAAATTTACCGTGAAAAACCAGGTTCCCCCCTTGATGTAATAACGACGATATTCAGACATAGCGACTCCTTTTTCTCAACGGTAAGAAGAAAAGGAAAAGTCGACAATAAGGTTGTTTTATATCGGGAAAGCGGCTCGCAAAAAATTCGCAGACTCGTAGGCATGATAAGACGCAAAGCGTCGCATCAGGCATCCGCGCACAACTGCCGGATGCGGCGTGAACGCCTTATCCGTCCTACAAAATCGTCTCTTCCGTCAAAATCCGTCGCGCGCCCAAAAAATGATCCTGCCAGAAAGGTTCGGCTAACCGACTTATCCGAATGGTTTCGCCGGTACGTGGCGACTCGATAAATTGCCCATCGCCCAGATACACGCCCATATGGTCGGCAATTTCGCGGCTGTGGATATGGAAAAACAGCAAATCTCCCCGGCGCAGGTCGTTGTTCGCCACAATCGTCGCCCGATGGTAGTGATACATCTCATTCGCCGTACGCGGGAGCTTCGCCTCGAGGATCTTGTTGTAGGCATAAAAAACCAACCCGCTACAGTCGAAGCCTTTGTCGGGCCGCGTGCCGCCCCAGACGTAAGGCTTGCCAAGCTGCTGCTCCAGACGGTGGATCGCCACTTCGGTAATATTGTGCAGGTGGTCGCTGCTTAAGAAGTGGTTGTTTTCCGCCAGCGACTGCCAGCGTCTGTCACTTGCCTTGAGCGGCGCAGGAAACCACTCCGGATGCTGTTTTATCTGTTCGCGGTTATGTTGCCGCAGCGCCCTTCTGCTTTGTGCATCGCCTTCCACAATGTAGCTGGCCTGTGTTTTCAGATGTGCCTGGTACCGTTTTAGCAACCGCGTACGGTTTTGCATCCGCTGGCGGGCGGCGTAGCTAAAAGAGATATGTGATGTGGTGGCGCTGGCGAATAAAGGAAGCAAAACGCATAACGAAAGCACGCCTGGATGCAGAAATCTGCCGTGTGAGAACAAATACATGGAGGATATAAACCGGCTGAATGAAGATGAGAATATTAGAGGACAGGAAGGAGAAGCGGGATTATTAATTGCTTATTTGCATATTACTATCGAGGTTTCATAATCTTAGGAAATAAGAAATAAATCCGTTTTACATGCGCTTTTCGGACTTTTGAAAATCACCACTTATGCTAAATTTGTAAACCCAGCGCCGACAGACTTGCGTAAAACTCTTTTGGTGATAATGTGAGCCTTCCAAATCCAGACTATTCCGATTTGGGATCTATTTTGCCGTCCTGGCGTGTGTAACCGTTTTATCAAGGAATAAGCAGTATGCGTAAAATCGCATTAATTCTTGCGATGTTGTTGGTCCCGTGCGTTTCGTTTGCCGGTTTGCTGGGCAGCAGTAGCTCTACCACGCCAGTGAGCAAAGAGTATAAGCAGCAGTTGATGGGATCCCCTGTCTACATCCAAATCTTCAAGGAAGAACGTACGCTCGATCTCTACGTCAAAATGGGCGAGCAATATCAGCTACTCGACAGCTATAAAATCTGTAAATATTCCGGCGGGTTAGGACCAAAACAGCGTCAGGGCGATTTCAAAAGTCCGGAAGGGTTTTATAGTGTCCAGCGTAATCAGTTAAAACCAGATAGCCGTTACTACAAAGCGATTAATATTGGTTTTCCTAACGCCTATGACCGTGCGCATGGTTATGAAGGGAAATACCTGATGATCCACGGCGATTGTGTTTCCATCGGCTGCTACGCGATGACCAATCAGGGCATTGATGAGATCTTCCAGTTCGTTACTGGTGCGCTGGTGTTTGGTCAGTCAAGTGTGCAGGTGAGCATTTACCCGTTCCGTATGACCGACGCCAACATGCAACGTCATAAGTATTCCAACTTTAAAGACTTCTGGGAGCAGCTGAAGCCAGGCTACGACTACTTTGAACAGACCCGTAAGCCACCGACCGTTTCTGTGGTCAATGGCCGTTACGTGGTCAGCAAACCGTTGAGCCACGAAGTTGTGCAGCCACAACTGGCATCAAACTACACGCTCCCCGAGGCAAAATAAGCGCCATTCGCCTGGCATAATCTTTTGCCAGGTTTCATTGCCCGTCAGCGGCTGTGTCGCTATTACCGTGACCACATCATCCGGTGTGGTCTGCGAACTGAAGTCGATTTCCACATCCCTGTCCAGCAACGTTGCTACGCCAAACGGTGCGCGGCGGGTGATCCAGTGCAGATTGGTCGAACAATACGCCATTACATAGCGCCCGTCCGAGAGCAGCATGTTGAAAACGCCCTTCTGCCGCAGCTCATCCGCCAGTGAAGCGATATATTTAAACACCGCAGCCATGTTGCCCGGCGTGCGCGGGTAACGCTGCGTTAATTTATGCAGCAGCCAGCAAAAGGCTTTTTCGCTGTCAGTTTCACCGACCGGGCGAAAGTTGCCGGTTTCCAGTGATTTATAGCCCGTCAGTTGCCCGTTATGGGCATAAGTCCAGTTGCGTCCCCATAACTCGCGGGTAAACGGGTGAGTATTTTCCAGCGCCACCTCGCCCCGATTTGCCTGGCGAATATGAGCCACAACCGAACAGGATTTTATCGGGTAGTCCTGGACAAGTTTGGCGATGGGGGAATTAAAGCTGGGTTGTGGATCTTTAAATGTGCGACAGCCTTTACCTTCGTAAAAGGTAATGCCCCAGCCATCTTTATGTGGCCCGGTTCCACCACCACGCTGTACAAGCCCGGTGAAACTAAAGCAGATATCGGTAGGGACGTTGGCGCTCATCCCGAGCAATTCGCACATCGGTAACCTCCACAACAGCGGGAGCGCATGGCCCCCGGCGAAGATTGATTTAAGAATTTTCAGGCCGGATGCGGCGTGAACGCCTTATTCGGCCTACGCCAGACTTACTTAACCATCTCTTTTTCAATTAACTGGATCAGGATATGGATCACTTTAATGTGAATTTCCTGAATGCGGTCGGCATAACCAAAATGCGGAACGCGAATTTCGATATCCGCCGTGCCTGCCATTTTACCGCCGTCTTTACCAGTCAGGGTGATCACTTTCATGCCCTTCTCACGCGCCGCCGCAATCGCTTTGATCACGTTCGCTGAGTTGCCGGAAGTGGAGATCCCCAGCAGCACATCGCCTTCGCGACCTACCGCTTCAACGTAGCGGGAGAAAATATCGTTAAAGCCAAAATCATTGCCAACACAGGTGATGTGGCTGACATCTGAAATGGCAATCGCCGGATAGCCCGGACGGTTTTCACGGTAGCGACCGGTCAGTTCTTCAGCAAAGTGCATGGCGTCGCAATGGGAGCCGCCGTTGCCACAGGAAAGCACCTTGCCACCGGCTTTAAAGCTGTCTGCTAACAGGACCGCCGCGCGCTGAATGGCGTGAATATTGGCGTCATCTTTTAAAAAGTTAGCCAGCGTTTCCGCCGCTTCGTTCAGTTCGTTACGAATAAGATCCTGGTACATGAGGATATCCTTCAGCATAAATGTAATAGACAAAATGCAGTGTACCGGATACCGCCAAAAGCGAGAAGTACAGGCAGGTGCAATGACCAGGACTTTTTGACCTGAAGTGCGGATAAAAACAGCAACAATGTGAGCTTTGTTGTAATTATATTGTAAATGCATTGCTAAATGTTTTCACATCCACTACAACCATATCATCACAAGTGGTCGGACCTCCTACAAGTAAGGGGCTTTTCGTTATGATGATTTTGAGTATTCTCGCTACGGTTGTCCTGCTCGGCGCGCTGTTCTATCACCGCGTGAGCTTATTTATCAGCAGTCTGATTTTGCTCGCCTGGACAGCCGCCCTCGGCGTCGCTGGTCTGTGGTCGGCGTGGGTACTGGTGCCTCTGGCCATTATCCTCGTGCCGTTTAACTTTGCGCCTATGCGTAAGTCGATGATTTCCGCTCCGGTATTCCGTGGATTCCGTAAGGTGATGCCACCGATGTCGCGCACCGAGAAAGAAGCGATTGATGCCGGCACCACCTGGTGGGAAGGCGACTTGTTCCAGGGCAAACCGGACTGGAAAAAGCTGCATAACTATCCGCAGCCGCGCCTGACCGCTGAAGAGCAAGCGTTTCTCGACGGCCCGGTAGAAGAAGCCTGCCGGATGGCGAATGATTTCCAGATCACCCATGAACTGGCAGACCTGCCGCCGGAGCTGTGGGCGTATCTGAAAGAGCATCGCTTCTTCGCGATGATCATCAAAAAAGAGTACGGCGGGCTGGAGTTCTCGGCTTATGCCCAGTCTCGCGTGCTGCAAAAACTCTCTGGCGTGAGCGGGATCCTGGCGATTACCGTCGGCGTGCCGAACTCACTAGGCCCGGGCGAACTGCTACAACATTACGGCACTGACGAGCAGAAAAATCACTATCTGCCGCGTCTGGCGCGTGGTCAGGAGATCCCTTGCTTTGCACTGACCAGCCCGGAAGCGGGTTCCGATGCGGGCGCGATTCCGGACACCGGGATTGTCTGCATGGGTGAATGGCAGGGCCAGCAGGTGCTGGGCATGCGTCTGACCTGGAACAAACGCTACATTACGCTCGCGCCAATTGCGACCGTGCTTGGTCTGGCGTTTAAACTCTCCGATCCGGAGAAATTACTCGGTGGTGCAGAAGATTTAGGCATTACCTGTGCGCTGATCCCGACCACCACGCCGGGCGTGGAGATTGGTCGTCGCCACTTCCCGCTGAACGTGCCATTCCAGAACGGACCGACGCGCGGTAAAGATGTCTTCGTACCGATCGATTACATTATCGGCGGACCAAAAATGGCCGGACAAGGCTGGCGGATGCTGGTGGAGTGCCTCTCAGTGGGCCGCGGCATTACCCTGCCTTCCAACTCAACCGGCGGCGTGAAGTCGGTAGCACTGGCAACCGGCGCGTATGCTCACATTCGTCGTCAGTTCAAAATCTCTATCGGCAAGATGGAAGGGATTGAAGAACCGCTGGCGCGTATTGCCGGGAACGCTTATGTGATGGATGCTGCGGCATCGCTGATTACCTACGGCATTATGCTCGGTGAAAAACCTGCCGTGCTGTCGGCTATCGTTAAGTATCACTGTACCCACCGCGGGCAGCAGTCGATTATTGATGCGATGGATATCACTGGCGGTAAAGGTATTATGCTCGGGCAGAGCAACTTCCTGGCGCGTGCTTACCAGGGCGCACCGATTGCCATCACTGTTGAAGGGGCGAATATTCTGACCCGCAGCATGATGATCTTCGGCCAGGGGGCGATTCGTTGCCATCCGTACGTGCTGGAAGAGATGGAAGCGGCGAAGAACAATGACGTCAACGCGTTCGATAAACTGTTGTTCAAACATATCGGTCACGTCGGCAGCAACAAAGTTCGCAGCTTCTGGCTGGGCCTGACGCGCGGTTTAACCAGCAGCACGCCAACCGGCGATGCCACTAAACGTTATTATCAGCATCTGAACCGCCTGAGCGCCAACCTCGCCCTGCTTTCTGATGTCTCAATGGCGGTGCTGGGCGGCAGCCTGAAACGTCGCGAGCGCATCTCGGCACGTCTGGGGGATATTTTAAGCCAGCTTTACCTCGCCTCTGCCGTTCTGAAGCGTTATGACGATGAAGGCCGTAATGAAGCCGATCTGCCGCTGGTACACTGGGGCGTTCAGGATGCGCTGTATCAGGCTGAACAGGCGATGGATGATTTACTGCAAAACTTCCCGAACCGCGTGGTTGCCGGGTTGCTGAATGTGGTGATCTTCCCGACCGGACGTCACTATCTGGCACCGTCTGACAAGCTGGATCATAAAGTGGCGAAGATTTTACAAGTGCCGAGCGACACCCGTTCCCGCATTGGTCGCGGTCAGTACCTGACGCCGAGCGAGCATAATCCGGTTGGCCTGCTGGAAGAGGCGCTGGTGGATGTGATTGCCGCCGACCCGATTCATCAGCGGATCTGTAAAGAGCTGGGTAAAAACCTGCCATTTACCCGTCTGGATGAACTGGCGCACAACGCGCTGGCGAAGGGGCTGATTGATAAAGATGAAGCCGCCATTCTGGTGAAAGCGGAAGAGAGCCGTCTGCGCAGTATTAACGTTGATGACTTTGAGCCGGAAGAGCTGGCGACGAAGCCAGTAAAGTTGCCGGAGAAAGTGCGGAAAGTTGAAGCCGCGTAATTGAATAACGGAGCCGAAAGGCTCCGTTTCTTTATCTGCTAATTATTTAAAATTAAAGCCATCCGGATGGTTTTCCAGGCTGCCTGTCAACGCCGCGAACAGCACCGTTTTACCATCAATCGAGAGCGCATCGTTCACATTCAGCCAGGTGAGTTTCTCCTGGGAAGTTTTCTCATCAATGGTCGAGAACAGTCCCGTCATTTGATTAGATTTCTCGGACCACATCACCGCAATACGTTGCGAGCCGCAGTCATGCGGCTTACACGCACTCATTACCTGATAAGTCTCATCTCCCAACGTTACGGTTTGTGCGGGGGTATAAGTACCGCCTTTCATCACCCAGACTGGCAGCTTATGCCCTTGCACCATCTGATTAAACGCAGCTTTGGTGGCTTCGCCCTTTGCAAGGCTGCTAATGGTTAAATCATCCTGCGCCATTGCACTGGTGGCGATGACCAAAGCGGCGACCGTCGTTATTGCCTTAAACATCATTCCTCCCGAGCTTATCCTGCCCATGTTATTAACACCCTAAAGCCTGGCGATAACACGATAGTTTGCAAATCAGATATTTCCAATATCAGCATTTGTTATCAATTTATTCCGCAGTAAGGTAATAGCCTGATAAGGTGTTAAAGTGATAAAACCCTTCGCATAAAGGAGTTGTACACCGTGCCTGGTTTGAAGATTACGCTTTTGCAGCAACCGTTGGTGTGGATGGATGGTCCCGCCAACCTGCGCCACTTTGATCGACAACTGGAAAGTATTACCGGGCGTGATGTGATCGTTTTGCCGGAGATGTTTACCAGCGGCTTTGCCATGGAAGCGGCGGTTACGTCTCTGGCGCAGCACGACGTGGTGAACTGGATGACCGCCAAAGCGCAGCAGTGCAATGCGCTGATTGCAGGCAGTGTTGCATTGCAAACGGACTCTGGTGCGGTTAATCGCTTTTTGCTGGTTGAGCCGGGCGGCACGGTGCATTTTTATGACAAGCGTCATCTGTTTCGAATGGCGGATGAACATCTGCATTATAAAGCGGGCAATGAGCGAGTGATTGTGGAATGGCGCGGCTGGCGTATTTTGCCGCTGGTGTGCTACGACCTGCGTTTTCCGGTGTGGTCACGCAATCTCAATGATTATGACCTGGCAATCTACGTTGCCAACTGGCCTGCTCCACGCTCTCTGCACTGGCAGGCGTTGTTGACAGCCCGCGCGATTGAGAATCAGGCGTATGTGGTGGGATGTAATCGCGTCGGCAGCGATGGCAACGGCTGCCATTATCGCGGTGACAGTCGGGTAATTAACCCACAAGGAGAGATTATCGCCACCGCCGAACCGCACCAGGCCACGCGCATAGATGCGGAACTTTCGATGGTGGCGTTACGGGAATATAGAGAAAAGTTTCCGGCATGGCGGGATGCGGATGAGTTTAGGTTGCTGTGAGTGGGCGTTGTGTTTAAGGACGGGGAGAGTCGGTGAAGACTACGAAAGCCCGCTCTCCTGCGACCACTTTTAACATAGGAGTGTGGAAGTGCTTTTCCATCAATCGCGATGACGTCTTTGCCATCTGAAGAATGGCAGTCACGCATCCAGTTAATAAAGCATTCGTGAAATTTTACTGGACTGATACAGGATACAACTCTGGCAATGGTGTAGTGAACAGGAATACCATTTTCAAAATAACCATATCATTAGCAGTAATTACGTTATTAATCATTGTGATATTTCCATCTCTGTGATTAATACCGGATACGCATTTAATTGCAGAGCTTGCACAAAATTATCGCAGATAACAGGCAATAACAATAACCCATCAGCCCGCTGCTGTAATACATCCATTCGATCTACTGATTCAACATTAACAACCAAACCAAGGGCATTTAGCGATTTAAGCATCGCCAGATGTTCACTCATCCAGCGCAGAGAAAAAGGATCATCACCAATTATAAAAACAGGCCCCCAGCCTGAAAATAACTGGCGTTTCATTACAGTGCCTGGATGAAGTCGAGTACATATTACAGGAAATACTCCCTGTTGCTGTGGTTCCGATGATGTGGAATATTCAGAAATATTTTCCATTGCTAGTGAAGAATTAACACCCATGGATAATGGCGAAACAACCTCACTTTCCTTGCCAGCAATGGCTGTACTAATCTGAAAGGAAAACAACAATATTATTACGTATAAACTCATTTTTAACATAACACATTCAACCCATTTATTCATGTTATAGAATAATGATGATATTATAAATCATCATTAATGTTTAATCGTTTAATCGTTTAATCGTTTAATCGTTTAATCGTTTAATCGTTTAATCGTTTAATCACACAATATAAAAAGTCATTGACCAATGTGAATTGGCAATATATCATTCAAATTAAAATCACTGAATATTTTATCAATCTCCCTTGCAGTTTCTATATATTTTACCTCTTTCGTCCTTGCATTATAAATAGCCCAAGCCTCGGGATGGGATGTTCCACCAAACCTTACAAAAAAACTCGATTTCACATTATTATATAAATTAACATCAGGAAAAGGATCTTCTCCAAAATTAGTAGTATTGAATAATGAAAGTTCGTATCGCTTAGAAAATTCTGTTGGCAGGATAGCTTCACTGCCATCTATAGCATTCATCCAGAGTTTATTACCATTATATTCCAACAATAATCTCTGTTTTGCATGTGTTTTATCTCGTTCTTTAACGACAACGAATACCTTTTTAACAATCTGCTGTGCAGATGGTCCTATTGTATTACCAAAAGCTGGCAACCCGATTTTGCCATAAACACTCTCCTGAATGAAATAAATATCCGTTTTATCGGCCTCGACAATATCTACCATTTATCCCTCCAAACAAGACCTGACTCCAGGACAAGAGCATAGTGTGTAGTAAACACTTCATGCTCTTGTCCTGACCATTGAAATAACAACTTTCGTTTGTTTACTGTACGCTGTCTAAATAGCTGCGTGGAATAAAGTTGCACTTTTTATCATCCCTTGCAGAGCAAGATTACGAAAGCCCGCCCCCGCAAGGACTGACGCGAGGTAGTCTCTGTCCGCAGCTGCTTTTCACACCTTACATCTTGCCCCTGCCTTGAGTATCTTATCTTTCGTTAAAATATTAATAGCGATCTTCCATATCCCTGAAAATAATTCTGCTGCGTTTCCTCTTCTTATTTTGCAGTCGTCTTCATTCATTACCACGTCCAGACGCCAGTGCAGCTTATTCTCCACGTGCCAGTGATTTCGGATCGCTGTGGCAAACTTCTCTGCGGTTAAATCAGCATAACTGATATAATATCTGACCGTCATTTCGAGTTCTTTCTTTTGTTCTGCTATTATTGATCGAAAGGAGGCTGCCACGCATAATTTCTTCAGTCCTTTCCATTCAAACGTGAAATCAATAAGTTCATCAGGGACATCGCAAACAATGTGAAGACGGATTTCTTCTCTGCCGTGACTCTTTTCACTAATTGCGTAACTGTCATGCTTTGGATTATTTAATTCTTTCAGTGGAAATTTTTCCTCAAAGGCTTTATTAAACCGCCCCTGATTTCCTTTTACAGCGAATAAATAATCACCTCCCTGTTTTTGTATCTTATCTGCAATATCTTTCTGGCAACCCATCGCATCAGTTGTGATAATTTTTCCTTTAATATCCAACATGTTAAGAAGTTCAGGGATAGCTGTAATCTCATTAGATTTCTCATACGTCTTGATCTGTCCGAGGACCAGACTGTGCATAGTTGAGAACGCGCTAATGACATGAATCGCTCCCTTACGGCGACTCTTGTCATAAGAATGCCGGAGTGTTTTTCCATCAATTGCAATGACGTCTTTATCATTTGATGAATGGCAGTCACGCATCCAGTTAATAAAGCACTCGTGAAATTTTGCAGGACTGATACAGGATACAACTCTGGCAATGGTATCGTGAACAGGAATACCATTTTCAAAATCACCATATTGTTTTAAAAAATCGAGATGTGTTTCCCCAAAATCCTCTATATCTTCCCATCCCTCTGCACCAGAAATGACGGCGCAAATAGTCAACAGTAGAATATCAGACAATTTATGTTCCACTTTCCAGGCTTGTCTGTAATCGGGGATAATAGAAATATGTTCCATCAATTTTTTAAGTTCCATTTTGCTCTCCTTATTTATGTAAGGAGTATTTGATCATATATAAGCTATGAAAAACAGTTTTAGACAATAAGGAATATCTCAATTATTGAACATAAAATGCGAATCATTTAGTACAAAAAAGCAGCGTTACGTGATCTTTCCCTGATAAGTAATTAAATGCAAACCGATAATCTTATCGTGCATTCAGGGCTGGGAAGGCTTATTTATTAACAAGCAAAAAAAAATCCATCAACTTAATTAATGTACATGTTCCCAATAAACATCAAAATGCTTAGTTTTTTGCTATAAAATCATTAAAAATAAATTAATTAAGATTTGTCACCCAGACGAATCGATGTTTTTTGAGTATAATAATCATCGTTGAAAATCGGCTCTAATCAATAATATATTTCCCCAGTATTGTATTCAGCCTCTCCATCTTCTAATAGGAAACTTCTGATTCCGGGGTCTTGCACTTTTATCTTCAAATTATCTGTGCCGAGCAATTTTTTTAATATTGATATTTCTGGCTTTATCGTACCGAGAAAATATACAGTTTTGTTATCCTGGATTAAAATAACGGGCAATGTGTCAAGATCGACATCTGCAACCATGTCAGGATGCTTATCAATATCCAGCCATACGAAGCAATCAGCGGTATATTCTTGTGCCAATTGGGAGAAATGATTCTCCCATGTCTGGCAGGATGAACACCAACTGGCACACAGGCATACAATCAGGCGGCGCCCCTCATGGAGCATCTTGCTTATCTGAACTGCATTATCACCTGGAAGCCAGTAATTCCTCTTACTATTCATAATGTAATCCTTCCGTTACGGATATCAACTTTAGGGACTGTCAAATCACCAGTGGCAAGATGCCATGATGCTGCGAAACGTGCTGCCTGAGTCGCTGTTGACAACAACTCATGACACCATTCAATTGATGGTTTTTTTCCATAAATAAGAGGACCAGAGGGGATATTTAATGCACTGGAGTCAGCAATTACTGCGGGAGCATTTGGTCTCACAAGTCCGATATCTGTGTCATCAGATTTAAAACTCAGTGGTTCTTCATCATTATTTGTTGTTGCAGTTTCCTGTATACAGTGTTCTGGTGTGGTCATATCCAGCCCGGAAATGAACCCAATTGACCAGAATGCCAGACGAGCGGTATGTTCTGTTTTAATAGCATCATAAAGAACGGGAAGTTGTGCTGGATCACCGTGATAAGCAAGAGTCAGCAGACGTAAACGCTCTGGTATGGAACTGATAATATTGTCTAAACGTGGATCACCCTGTGGCAGGCATAGTCCTGTCATACGTGCAATATATTCCTGTTTCCTGAGCAAAATAACCGCAGCAAGCCCTCGTTGAGGCGCGTTCTGCAAATGGAAAAGCAGGAGATCATGTAGTTCATACACGATATCAGTACAAGGTGACAGCCAGGCCAGTGCCAGTATAGCTTCTTCTCTTACGTCGGCTTCATAGTCTGACAGAATATTGATTATGGCCTGCTGCCAGTTATGCAGACGCAGTTTCCCTGCCAGATAACAGCAACTGGCGCGTATTCGTGGGTTTTTATGCGCGAATAATGGAGACAGATCCTCCAGTGGAATTATTCCGGCAATTGCTGAAGCGCGTAGCCAGGCCTCAAGCATAAAATCATCTGATGCTGAATCCTGACGCCAGTGTGCAAGAATTAATCGGGCTTGCGACTCAGGTAGCCAGGCTAGAGCTTCTGTCATACCTCGTAATGATGGTTCAATATTCCTGGTAGCTATTTTATGCAACTGCGCAATATACGATTTGTCATTCTGTTCCAGTGCCAGCAACCAGCAAACAAAAGCTTCACCTTCAGATTTCCAGCGTGAGTAATTTTTAAATGCTGCGTCCCAGCCATGGTTACCTGCTGCCCGTAAACCATCCATATGCGCGTTTAACTGACGATGAAAATGATAGCGTTTCTGTGTGGTAATAAGTGGTGAATAACATCCTGAAACAATCTGTTGCCAGTAAAATACAGCATCTCTGGCATGTTGTTGTATTAGTGGTTTTATTATATTAATGCCCATTTAAATTTCCATGATAATTAGTTGTGATGAAAGTATTGTGCAATTACTAACTATTTCCCCCTTCTGCCTGAAGATGATTAATCAGTATATCCCAGTTATTGTCTTCCTAGCGAGCAGCGCTGTAGTATCCAGCCAGTACCAGAATTAATTCTGTACAACTAATATAACCAGAGCACATTTTTACCTCCGGCGGTAAAACTGGTTGAATAACTTCGTCTCCCATAATCTGCCATATACCATAGTCAGACGTCCCCATACACGATCCTGATACGCTGCCAATAGCATAAACCTCACCGACCATTGTAACACCGACATATTGACTAAATGGAGTAATGGTTGTAGCTGAGAAAATCTTATCCATTCATTCATACCTACAATATCCCTATTGTTCACCTAATGGTTCATTATGATAAAAAGAGACGAACTTCTTTTTTGCTTTATACTCTTCCATCACTGGAACAATATCATCTCTGGCCTCACGCAAAGTTAAATATATATAACCAGTATCCCTTACAGCCACACCATTTATATAATAATATTTAAAAATTTCATCGTATTCATTTTGAGTGATCAGCATAAATTTAATATGTATTTTATTTTGATTTTTCTTTATTAGAGAATAGTCAAGACTGACGCCCACCAATACCACTATTTGCATTCAATTTATTAGGGGTGTATAATTTATGCATAATAAATATCCAACTGCATTCTTAAACGTTTTTATCTATGATATTTTCTGATTAATAATGAAAGTTGACATCCTGTCTCTGGACTGTAATGGCAGTGCGACAATCACTACTCAGAACAGAAATCACCTTTCTCTGCCTGAACACAATTAATCAATATATCCCAGTGACCGTTTTCTAAGCGTGCTACACCATAATACCCGGCCAGAACTAGGTTTTTTTCTGTACAACTGATATAACCAGCGCACATTTTTACCTCGCTGGGTAAATCTGGCTGAACAACATCATCCCCAATTATTTGCCACACACCATAATCAGACGTTGCCCAGACACAATTTTCATACCATACCATTTGCCTGAACGGTAAGGTTAACTCTCCCCGATGAATCATTTTCCATTGATCTTTTCGACCTTTAAATATAGTACCGCTTTGCGCACCAATATAGACATAGCCATCCTGACCACAACAGATAGATTCAATGAGCATGTTGCTGGGAAAATGAATTTGCCTCCATTCATCACCATCGAAATTCCAGACATCCCCCTTACCGCCTGCGGCATAGATATCATTTTCAGAGAAGCCATCCACACAACTAAATCCAGCAGCGCCCAGGAATAGCATCTGTTCACGGATTGTTTTAATTTCATCTTGCGCAGGTAGATTGATACCTTTATTTAGTTTCTCCCAATTATTTCTGTCTATCCTGCGAACAACACTACGTGCGCATCCTACAACATACACTCGTCCACCAATAGTTCGGGTATTCCTAATGGCAAATTCATATGGGATCGGCTCTTCAAGTCCTTCAAAACCACTACCTATAGCAAAAACCTCATTTTCCATTGTAACGCCCACGTACTGACTGAATGGAATACTGGTTGTAGCCGAAAATATCTTGTCCATTCCTTCATAACCGCTGTATCCCCATTGCTCTCCTAATGGTTCATCAAAAAAAAGGAAACAAATTTTTTTCTTGCCAGATGTTCTTCCATTACAGGGTCTATATCGTCTCGCTTTTCTCGTATGGTTATATAAATATAACCAGTGTCTCTTACTGCAACACCATTAATATAAAACCCGTTGAATATTTCATTGTACTCATCTTGAGTAATAAGCATATTTTTAATCTCGCGTTATTTTTATTTGTTTTTACTGGAGGAAGAGTATGGACGGGATTGTTTTCCTCCCATACCACTACTTGCATTTAATATATTAGGCTTGCACATTTCTTTATAATATTCATCTAATTGTTTCTCAAGACATTTACGCTTACATAGAGATTCAGGAAAAGTTTCCATGACAGCATCAATCGCCATATCCCTGGCATCATCATAATCAATCTTATTATGATCACCGAACTTAAAAATACCCGGTTTTTTGTATTCGTTTATTTTATCCCTCATTTTACCATGCAATTGACCATGACTACCCCACTCAGGACTATTTGTTGTACCTTCAACACAAATTGTTGGTGCATTTTTATGTGCTTGAGTTTTACCATCTCGATACTTCGGACAATTTGTGTTGTTATAAAACATAGCGCCGGGTAACACATGATGTCCGGTTTGTCCAGGGCAGCATCCATGCCCTTGTAAGTCTTCTGCCATATCATATGGAACAAAAATGCATTTCTTGGCCCTGGTACAGGGATTGAGTCGGCTGAGCAGTGACATCATATCGGTTATTGCTTTTACAGGATTATCAACGGCATCTTTTAACATTTTCTCGACTTTCCCAGGCAGAAGCTTAAGTTCATCTCCTGCGGCACCTATAATATCCAAAGCATCATAAGCCTCTACTCCGCCTTCAATTACCCCCCAGGCTGAATCTCCAATGGTCCATATTGCCGCCGCGCCTTCTGTTACTAGAGCTCCCACGCCACCAGCAGCAGCTCCGCCCAAAGCTGCAACATGACGAATTCCGGCATTACGTGCTTTTCTTATAGCAATGTCTTCGCCTGCCTCTATGGCTCGGTCGATAATCTCATCCCCAACTTGCTCTGCGATATCACCAATCTCGGTATTCAGAATGTTTTTTATATCGCTAAGCAGTTCTGATAAGTCTTCCTTAATTTTCGACAGGCCAAATGATCCGGGTTTCACCCATAAACCATCACAATGCTCCATCCAGTCGGCTGAATCTATTCCAACTTTCTTAAGCAAAGGTTCTAAATTTTTATATTTCTTTTCCCCCAATAATCTTTCAAACGTAGGTTTTTGGTTAGGATCTTTTTTGCAAGCTGATTTAACCTTATCATAGTTTTTCTTGCATTCGTCTATTAATACATCTTTATCAATATACTTATGTGGCGGTGTATTGGCCGTGGAACCATGATTGTGTGTTATCAAATCTTCATGGCGCGGAACCTCCAGCCCTTCAAACTTGACGTTGGGCGACCAGGATTTGAAATACGCTTTTCCTTTAATCACATGGGAGGCAACCCCCTTCTGGAATCCAGGCGTTGCCGGAACATTCCCTTCACTGGTGGAGAAGTATGAGCGATCTTTCTGTGCCACCATCGATTTACAGATAAATACTGTTGCTGTCCCGTTCTGCAAATCGCGTGCATACGCAGTGTTGGAATAAGGCACAACGACTGGGCCTGTGGGCGGAGGAGGAGGGGACCAGCAGGGATCGGGAAATGCACCAGCGGATTTTCCGTCTGATGCTTTGGAACTGGCTTCCCGCCCGTTTATATAAACGTTGGTTTCTATACGTCACTCTGTGTCGCCACCGTTTAAATGTTATGATGGATTATCTACAGCCTGAGTCATTTTATACTGTAAAAATAAACTCTGCCATAAAACACCATTATGAAAAGCTGCCCCGCCTTCTCCTGCAACAAGCAATACTCCATCGCCAACTGTAGTGGTCAACAAAAACTGGCCACAGCTTTAGAGTTTTTCCAGAACAATCGTTCTGATTCATTCGGCGTCAAACCACCATTATATTGATGAGGTCTGAGCTGGCTGTAATATCCTGTGATGTAATTCGTTATTGCCGTGCTGGCTTCGCTAAAATTCGCGTAG